>JAOAPJ010000398.1 GCA_025462805.1 Acidobacteriaceae bacterium | reverse complement strand
CAGGCCGCCGTGCTCGTCTACGTCGATCGTGACCGCAGCAGCAGCGTCACCGTGCCGCAGACCATCGGCGGCCTGCGCACCCGCCTCATCCCAACCACGGCAGGCAACGTTGCCAACGGCACCGTGGCCGCCGCTTCCGTCCTCCCGCCCGGCATTCACCTGTCCCAGGCCGCGCTCGACGCCGCCCGCGCCGCCCAGCGCCAGTACGCGAGCCAGATCATGAGCGATCCCGCCTTCTTCGGTGTCGGCGTCGCCCAAAGCCAGGACAATCCCAACGAAGCCGCCCTCATGGTCTTCGTCGACCGCACCAGAACCCCGCAGTCCTCGCCCACCACCGTCGGCGGCCTGCGCGTGCGCTACCGCACCCTCAGTCCCATCCGCATCAACCACACCGCCGCAGTCAGCCGCTAGACGCATCAGCGAACGCACGAAGGGCGGCAGAGACTCTGCCACCCTTGTCATCTCCTGTTGTCATCCTTCGCGCAGCGGAAGGACCTGCAGTTCCTCTACCCAGAAGGCAAACAGCCCCGGAAAACTGCGCGACCAGTCTGAGCGAAGCGAAGGGTGGGCCGCTCCCAACCCCTGCTGCCATGAGCGAAGCTCACCCCACCACCGTCGCCGCCTCCACCACCTTGGCCGTCGTCTTCGCTCTCTCCACACCCCGCTCCGGGAAGAACAGCATGAACACTGTTCCTGTCTGCTTCGGCATCGTCTCTCCCAGGTTGTCGGCGCTCTCCGCGCAACGGCTCCGCACCGCAATTGTTCCGTGGTGCTTCTCCATGATGTCCTGCGTCACCCACAGGCCCAGCCCCGTGCCGGTCGCCAGCTTGGTCGTGAAGAAGGGCTCGAAGATTCGCTTGCGCACATGGTCCGCCATGCCGCTGCCAGTGTCGGCTACCACCACTCTCACCCCGGGCCGGCCATCCTTCCAGGACTGCGACAGCACCGCCCGGACCACCAGCCGCCCGCCCCCATTCAGCGCATCCAGCGCGTTGGTCAGCAGGTTGGCGAACACCTGCCGCAGTGCCCCGGAGAGGCAGAAGAGCTTCACGTCCGCGCCATACCGCCGTTCCACATTCACCCGCAGCGTATGCGTGCGGCCGCTGTGCAGCGTCAGGATCGAGTCCATGATCTCGCCCACATTCGCCACCGCCGGCGAGGTCGACGGCCGATAAAAGCGCAGCGTCTGTTGCGTAATCTCGGAGACTCGCGCCAGCTCGTGCTGTGCCATGTCGGCGAATCGCGCCGCCTCCGCATCCAGCTTGCTCTGCGTCTTCAGCAGGAACAGCAGGTTGGTCACCGCCTCCAGCGGATTGTTGATCTCGTGTGCGATCGAGGCGGCAAGCTGTCCTGCCGCGGCCAGCTTCTCCGTGCGGCGCAGTGCGTCCTCGGAGCGCCGGCGCTCGGTGGTATCGATCATCACCGCCCCCACCCAGCGCACGTCCTGCTGGCCGCTCTTCACCGGGTACATGTTTACCAGCCAGCTGCGCGGTGTGCCGCCATCGTCCGGCACAAGCACCTCGAAGCTGCCCACGCCATACCCGCCGCGGCCGCCCACTCCCTTATCCGTGTGCCCTTCCTCCTCTTCACGCGTCCCCTCGAAGATCCGCGCCAGCCGCGCATGCATCGTCTCCCCCTGCTCGCGGCCAAAGAGCTCTTCCGGTGTCTGGCCCAGGAAGCGCGTCAGCGGAATGCCCATGCCGCTCGCCAGGAAATTGTTCACCCGGATGAAGCGCGCCTGCCGGTCCAGAAATGCGAAGCCGATCGGCGCGTGCGCCAGCATGGAGTCCAGCAGCGCCAGCGTGTCATTCAAACCGGAGCGCTGCTCCTCCATCGAGAGCACCAGAAGGTTGAACGCCTCCGCCAACTCGCCCGCCTCGTTCGTCTCCGGCACATCCAGGGGAAATCCCTGTTTCGTCTCCGGATCGCGAATCAGCCGCCGCGTCGCCTCCATCACCATCTTCAGCGGTCGCGTAATCGATCGCGCCAGCCATGCGGAAGCCATCAGGCAGCCCAGTGCCCCAAGCACGGTTGCCAGCAGCGTCACACGTATAAGGTCGCGCACCTCCTGCCGCTCCCCAGCCGGGTTCTCCGCCACCCAGGCGTAGCCCAGCACCCGGTCGCCATCGCGTACCGGCTCCACCGCTTCGCGATTGCCGGCGCCGTTCTGGAACAGGACCATCTTCTGCGGCGCGCCCTCGAGCACCCGGCGCTCCACCAGGCTCAGCGGCTCTCCCCGCAGCGGCTTGCTCGAGGGCAGCAGGGAATTTCCCGCCGCATCGGTGACCCGCAGATAGGAAACGGAAGTGCTGGAGGACAGCGCGCTCAACATCGGCTGCAGGCGATCCATCTCCGCGTCCAGCATCACGTCGGCTGACATGGTGTCCAGCAGCTTCACCTGCTGTTCGATCCGGCGCGCCGCACGCGCATGAATCTCCATCAGCTCGGTCCGCAGGATCATCAGCGCGAAGCAGGCCGTAAACACCAGCTGCAGCAGGATGAACCCTATCGTCAACTGGCTACGGATCGTGCGATAGCGGAACCAGGCCATCCGTCGTCACATCCTTCGAAGACTGCAGTCTCACGAGTCACAGACGATACACTCGCCGCCCCCGTTGCATACGCATCGTCCAGGCGGGCCCACCGTCCACAGGTATGGGTGTCAGTTGCTTACAAGGGTACCGTGCTCCGGTCCGGGAGCGGAAAGATTCTCGCCAGCCGCTTTCATCTCACTCACCCTGCAGCGCGGGTGAGGCAGCCTCCTCGAGCTTCGCCGCGATATCGGCGGCAATCTGCCGCCCATGAAACCGCCCATTCTCGATGAAGATCTCATTCGTGCGCGAGCCAGCCACGATCACTCCCGCCAGGTACAGCCCCGGCACATTGCTCTCCAGGCTGGACGGGTCACACGCCGGGCAGAGGTCCTTGCTCCCGGGCGACAGCGGATCGATCCGCACTCCCAGCGCCTTGAGAAACGTAAAGTCGGGATGATAGCCGGTCAGCGCAAACACGAAATCATTACGGATCGTCTTCGCACCCGTCGGCGTCATCAACTCGACCGCATCTTCATGGATCGCCGTCACCGTGCTGTTGAAGTACGCCTCCACCTCACCCGCCTTGATCCGGTTCTCGATATCCGGCAGAATCCAGTACTTCACATGGTGATGCATCTTCGGCCCGCGATGCACCAGCGTCACCCGCGCGCCATGCCGCCACAGGTCCAGCGCTGCAATCGCTGCCGAGTTCTTCCCGCCGATCACCACCACGTCCATGTCATAAAACGGGTGCGGATCGTCATAGTAATGCTTCACCTTATCGAGCGACTCACCAGGGATGTTTAGATAATTTGGCAGATCGTAGTAGCCGGTCGCTACCACGATCTTGCGCGTCATGTACGTCCGCTCGCGCCCGAAGCGATCCCCCACGCGCACACGAAAGTCGTTGTCCCCGCCCTCCACCCGCAGCACCCGCTCGTACTGCCGCACATCCAGCTCATAGTGGTCCGCTACCTTGCGGTAGTACTCCAGCGCCTCATCCCGCGTGGGCTTCTGGTTCGGACTTGAAAACGGGATATCGCCGATCTCCAGCAGCTCCGGCGTGGTGAAGAAGGTCATGTTGGCCGGGTAGTGAAAGATCGAGTTGCACAGACACCCCTTGTCCACCAGCACCGTGCGCATGCCGCGCTTCTGTGTCTCAATCGCGCACGCCAGCCCGGTCGGCCCCGCCCCGATCACCAGCACATCGAAGCGCACCGCGCTATGCCGCCGCGCCGACGCCCGCTCCTCCATCTCGATCTTCTTCGCGCCCATCTTCCTAGCTTACGAGA
>JAOAPJ010000344.1 GCA_025462805.1 Acidobacteriaceae bacterium | reverse complement strand
GGCATTCGCCTTCCTGAGCGCTTCGGTGTAGGCCGTGTACGCGGCCATCCCTTGCTGCTGCTGCGCCTCGGTCATGTCAGACCAGCCGGCCTCGTCGCTGTAGAGCATGAGCAGATATTGCATACAGATCCTCCGTCATCGGTGTGAATTGGGCACGTTTCGCCGCTACTCAGATGACGTCCGGCCCCCTGCCATTTGGACATCCCGGCCACGCAGGCCTGCGAATTTTGTATTTCGTCAGGTGGTCGCGTCCGATGTCCGAACCCGCCCGCGCCAGTGGCTCCAGACAAACCAGAGGATCGCAGCAACCAGCAGCAGCTCAACACCTAGATGGAAGCGATGGAAGATCGCCTTGAAGCGCGGATCCGAATCCCAGTGTTCGCCGAGCCGCATGCCCACGTAGGCCAGCACATAGCACCACGGCCACGAGCCGGTGAAGGTGTAGAGGTGGAACCGAAGCTGCGGCATCTTGGCGATGCCCGCAGGAAGCGCGATGAAGGTGCGGACCACCGGCAGCAAGCGCCCGAAGAAGACGGTGATGCCGCCGTACTTCTCAAAATAATGCGTAACGCGATCCAGATCGTGCTCGTTCAGCAGGACGTAACGCCCGAACCTCTCCACCATTGGCCGGCCGCCGTAGGCGCCGATCCAGTACGCCACCACCGAGCCCAGGTTGCAACCAATGGCGCCTGCGGTGGCCACCCAGAACAACTTGAGCTGGCCAAGGTGCACAAGGTACCCCGCAAAGGGCATGATGATCTCAGAGGGCAGTGGTATGCACGCCGACTCGATACCCATTAGCAACGCAATACCCGCATAGCCGGACTTGGAAATCACAGCAATGATGAAGTGCGCCAGGGCCGCCAGTATCTTCTCGCTCATCTTCGGCTGAGTATACCGGCTGGTTCCTGTCGTCCGTGTGCATCAGGCGTGAGGAATAATCGTTTCGACATCTTCTCTCGGTTGTGCTGGACCGTGATGTCGGCGAATGCACAGAGCTCGACTCTGCGGGGGACACGACAACGACGGCGAATCGCGCGGCCGGCACAGATCAAAGGCACAGGCTCTGGAACTGGGTCCTCGCCATCGTGTCGCTCAGCGTGCTCACGCTTGCGCTAGTCTTCATCATCATGATGGACCGTGCTGCCCCGATCCTCCGAGGGCGAATCATCGAGACCCTGGCCGCACGCTTCGAAAGCAGGGTTGAGCTCGACTCCGTCAACGTCTCGATCCTCAAAGGCCTGTCCGTCTCCGGGCACGGACTGCGCATCTATCCGCCCGATGAGGTGATCGCCGCCGGGGCTGCTGACCCCTTGATCGCCATCGACAGCTTCAACTTCCACGCGCCTCTGCGCGGACTATTCTTCAAGCCCATGCATGTGAGCGCGGTGAACGTCACTGGAGTCACCATCCATATCCCCGCGAAGGAGTATCGTGCCCAAGGTCACCCGAAGAGACACCGCGGAAAAATCAAGATTCTGGTCGATGAGATCATGTGTGACAACTCCCGGCTCGTGATCGGCACGACCAAGCCCAACGCGGAGCCAAAGACCTTCGACCTGCAGCACATCGTGATGCGTGACTTCGGAGCCTCCAAGCCGTGGCCCTACGATGCCACGCTCACCAATGCCATTCCACGTGGCAACATTCACGCAACCGGCACCTTTGGCCCTTGGAACCGCGAGATTCCGGGCAATTCGGCTGTCACCGGCGATTACTCGTTTGATCACGTCGAGCTGAACACCATCCACGGCATTGGGGGAATTCTCACCTCCACGGGCAGCTTCAGCGGCCAACTCAATCGCATCGTCGTTGACGGCAGCACCGATACACCCTCTTTCGAGATCGACACGGCTAAGCATCCGATGCCGCTTCACACTGACTTCCACGCCATCGTCGACGGCACGACCGGCGATACCTACCTGCAGCCGGTACACGCCAGGCTGGGAACTTCGTCGTTCGTCTGCTCCGGCAAGGTTGTGAACCAGCATGGAAAAGGCAAAACCATCGATCTGGATATCGATATCCCCAATGGCCGAGTGCGCGACTTTCTTACCCTCAGCGTAAAGACCAGCCCCCCCGTGTTGAGCGGTGCTCTCAACATGCGCGCCAGGCTGGTGATCCCGCCCGGGCCGGACAGCGTGAGTCGCAAGGCGAATATCCGCGGCCAATTTGTGCTCACCCAGATCCATTTCAGCAATCCCGCGGTGCAGGACAAGGTGGATATATTGAGCCTGCGCGCGCAGGGCCGGCCACACGAAGCCCAACCCGGTGCGGCAGATGTGCGTTCCTCGATGCGGGGCGCATTCGCGCTCAGCGGAGGGCTGCTGACCTTTCGCGATCTCGATTACACGCTGCCCGGAGCCCGCGTGCATCTTGCCGGCGAGTACACCCTGGATGGTCAGCGCTTCAATTTTGCGGGCAAGGTACGCACCGACGCGAAGCTGTCGCAGATGATTGCAAGCTGGTGGAAGTCGATTCTGCTGAAACCCGTCGACCCCTTCTTCCACAAGCACGGTGCCGGAGCCGAAATCCCGGTCAAGATCACGGGCACGCAATCGGCGCCCAAGTTTGGCCTCGATCTCGGCTCGAAGAAGAAGAACTAGGCTCGACGGCCGTGTCTCCGGAAGCAGTCCGGTGCGTGGTCGTTGACCATCCCTGTCGCCTGCATCCACGCATAGACGATCACCGGGCCGACGAACTTGAAGCCGCGCTTGCGCAGATCTGCTGAGATTGCCTCGGACGACGGCGTCTTCGCCAGGAGATGACCGGTTTTGTTCACGACGGGCTTATCCCCGACCTGCGCCCACACCGCCTTGGCAAAGCCGCCATCTTTTTCCATCGCAAGGAAGATGCGCGCACCCGCGATGGTGGCCTCAATCTTCGCGCGGGAGCGGATGATGCCCTCATCCCCGAGCAGCCGCACCACATCCTTCTCCTTGAAGCGCGCCACCGCCTCCGGATCGAAGCCCTTGAAGGCCTTGTGGAACCCCTCACGCCTGCGCAGAATCGTGAGCCAGGAAAGCCCCGCCTGGAAGCCTTCAAGCATCAAAGTCTCCCATAGCATGCGGCTGTCATGGACGGGCACGCCCCATTCCTTGTCGTGATAGTCGCGCAGCAGCGGATCGCTCTCCGCCCATGCGCAGCGCTTGCGTTCGCCCATGCTCTCTGTCTCCTCCTGGAAGCCAAAATCATACAGTGGGGCGCCGCCGGTTGATGCCTCACCTGCGAGCCTCGGAAGGAAGCGGTGGGCGGCTCCATCCTGCTACCATCGATGGAGACAGGAGAACTACCGACATGGCTGAGACCATCGCAGCGCCCGTCGCGCAACAAGCCCCTGCCGAGGCGCCGTCACACGCGCCTGCGCACAAGGCCGAGACACCCATCAAGCGTCAGATGATTGGCTTCACCTTCTTCAAGGTCATGCCCGAGTGGCGCCGCCTGCCGGCTGCGGAACGGGCAGAGCACAAGCGCCTCTTTGCAGAGGTGCTGGCGCGCTGGAACCAGCCCGGCCGTCTGCTCTCCCTGACCTATTCAACCGTGGGTCTGCGGCCGGATTGTGACATGGTTCTCTGGCGCATCTGCTACACGCCAGACGACCTGAGCGAGATGATGGCCGAGCTGATGGCCACACCGCTCGGTGGCTACCTCGAGGTCGCCAACAACTACATCTCGATGACGAAACGTTCGCAGTACCTGATCGGCCATGAGCACGAAGGCCAGCACGATTCGCGCGGCGCCATCCGACCCGGAGGGCAGAAGTACATCTTCATCTACCCCTTCTGGAAGACACGCTCCTGGTACCTGCTGCCGATCGAGGAGCGTCAGCGCCTGATGACTGAGCACATCCGCATCGGCCACCTCTATCCGCGCGTCAAGCTGAACACGACCTACTCGTTCGGTCTCGACGACCAGGAGTTTGTCGTTGCCTTCGAGAGCAACTACCCGGAGGACTTCCTCGACCTTGTGCAGCAATTGCGCGAGACGGAGATCAGCGCGTACACGCTGAAGGACACGCCGATCTATACCTGCATCCGCATGACGCCCGAGGCGATGCTCGACCGCCTCGGCTGACCGCATGCCAGCAACCAGAAAGGCAGCAGCGAAGCCGACAGGACGCAAGACGCAGCCCGCAAGGGCTGCGGTCGCGCCTGCCGTCACGAAGGCAAGATCGCTCGCCACAAAGCAGCTCAAGCGTGGGTTGAAGACATCACCCGAGCGCATCGCCAGGATTCTAGCTGGCCTCGAGAAGGCCTACCCGGGCGCGACCTGCGCTCTGCTTCACCGGAACGCCTGGGAGCTGCTGGTAGCGACCATCCTCTCGGCGCAGTGCACAGACGCGCGCGTCAACGTGGTGACGCCCACGCTCTTCCGCGCCTTCCCCACTCCTGCAGCGATGGCCCGCGCTTCGTTGCCCGAACTTGAGGATCTGATCCGCACTACAGGCTTCTTCCGCAACAAGGCGAAGTCTATCTCGGGCGCGGCCAGGCAAGTCGTCGAGCAATTTGGGGGCAAGGTTCCCCAGACCATGGCAGAGCTGCTGACGCTGCCGGGTGTGGCGCGCAAGACCGGCAACGTCGTGCTCGGGACGGCGTATGGAATCGCCGACGGCATCGTGGTCGATACGCATGTGCTGCGACTCTCGCGCAGGCTCGAACTGACAGCGAACGTCGAGCCAGTCAAGGTCGAGCAGGATCTGATGAAGATCATCCCGAAAGGCCACTGGATCGAGTTCAGCCATGAGCTGATCCTGCACGGCCGCGCCGTCTGCATCGCGCGCAAACCGCGCTGCGCAGACTGCACGATTGAGTCAGAGTGCGACTCCAGCGACAAGACCTGGTCGAGCCACTAAGGTGCAGAACCTGTACTTCCCTGCTGCGCACCACCGGAGCGCAGCAGCCCTTCGCAAGCCCGCACTAAAGCATCGAGCGTAGCCGCCTCGGCTTCCGCCGCAACAGAAAGCCCCGCTTCCCGCAACGCCGCCGAAGTGACCGGTCCGATCGAAACACACGCGACCTCCAGCGGCATTGTGAGCCCAGCCTCTGCCAGCACCTGCTGCAGATTCCTGACAGTCGAACCGCTCGTGAAGACGATCGCATCCGGCAATCCAATCCGCGTGAAGATCTCTTTCGCGCGCTCGGCCGAATCGGTCGGCATCACCGTCCAATACGCGTCGACGATCTTGAGCTCCGCTCCAGCCGAGCGCAACGCATCCGGCACCACATCACGCGCCGCCCTGGCCCGGACCAGCAGCACACGTTGTCCGGAGACGCGCGGGGCCAGCGTCGCGGCGAGCACCTCACCGACATATCGCTCAGGCATCAGCTCGACTGCGAGACCGAGTTCCTTGAGTGCATCCGCTGTGGAGGGCCCGACGGCAGCTATCCGAAGGTGGCCCAGAGCGCGCGGATTCAGCCCTGCCGCGGCGAGCCGTTCGCCGATGACGCGCACTGCATTCGCGCTGGTCACAACCAGCCACTGATACTCCGTTGCGCCTCTCAGCGCTTGATCGAGCGGTGCGAACGAATCAGGGGGGATCGTCTCGATAGTGGGCAGCAACAGCACCTCGGCGCCACGCTGCTCCAGCAGTTCGCGCAGGCTGCCGCTCTGCCGCTGCGCTCGCGTCACCACGATGCGCTTTCCGGCCAACGGACCCGGCATCACGTCGCAGGGCGCTGCTCGGCCAGCAGTTGCAGCGCGCCCTGCCGGAGCAGCGCATCCGCGAGAATCAGCCCCAACGCCTCCGCCCCGCGGTCGGCTGTGCCTCGCTCTTCTGCGCGCAGAATGGTCGCGCCATCCGGCGAAGAGACGCAGCCCAGGATGCGGTAATCCTCGCCCGTGCGGCGGCAGTAAGCGCCGATCGGCACCTGGCAGCCACCACCCAGCGCGCCGAGAGCCGTGCGCTCGGCGGTCACAGCGAAGCGCGTATCTGCATCGTCCAAGGCGCCCAGGAGATCCCGCATCGCATCATCCCCGGCGCGGCATTCGATCCCGAGTGCACCCTGTCCTGGCGCCGGACACAGTACATCCTCATGGAAGCGCTCGCGCACCCACTCCGTTCGCTCCAGGCGATCGAGCCCGGCCGCGGCCAGCACAGCCGCGTCTACCTGGCCATCCGCCAGTTTGCGCAGCCGTGTATCCACATTGCCGCGAAACTCCACATACTCAAGGTGAGGCCAGCGCGCCCGCAGTTGCGATTGGCGCCGGAGGCTACTAGTACCCACACGGGCGCCTGGCGACAAGGTTTCCATACTGCTGTACTGAGTGGAGACGAAGACGTCGCGCGGGTCGACCCGTTTCGTCACAGCAGCGATGACGAATGGCGCGGCCAGTTCTGTCGGCAGATCCTTCAGACTGTGGACGGCTAGATCGATCTGCCCGGACAGCAGCGCCTCTTCGATCTCCCGGGTAAACATCCCTTTCGAACCAACGCGCGCGAACGGAACGCCCTGCAACCGGTCGCCGGTCGTCGTAATGGTGGTGATACTCACGTCCTGCCCGGAGGCGCGAAGCGCCGCTGCGATGTGATGAGCCTGCCAGAGCGCGAGCCGCGAGCCGCGCGAACCGATGCGGATCAACGTCGGCTCGCCTCAACCGCTTCCGGTGTGGTTTCTTCGGTTGCGGAGCCGCCGACGGCTGCCGCCGCATTTTCCACACCGGTCGTGAGACCAAAGATCTGCTGCACCGCCTCAGCGATCGTCGGATCGCCAACCCGCGCAGCCGACTTCAGCGCCTGCAGCGGCTGGTGCAACACCTTGTTGATCAGACCGCGGGTCAAGGCCTCGACCGCATTCCGCTGCTCCGGCGTCAGGCTCTGCAGCTTCCCCTGCATCCTGCGCAGCTCTGTCTGCCGCATCTCTTCCATGGACTGCTGCAGTGAGACGATGGCCGGCACCGCGCTTCGCGTCTGCTGCCCGCTGGCATAGCGCTCCACCTCCGCCTGCACGATCGCCTCGGCTTCCCGGGCCTCGCGGCTGCGCTCGTGCAGGTGGGACACGGCCACGGATTGAAGATCGTCGATGTCGTATACGAAGGCGCCTTCGAGCTTGTTTACCTCTGGCGCTACGTCGCGCGGAACGGCAATGTCGACAAAGATCATCGGCCGGTTGCGCCGGCGCTGCAGGAACTGCTGCACCTGCTCGCGACGGAAGATGGGCTGCGGCGAGCCCGTGGAGGTGATCAGGATGTCTGCCTGATCGGCCACCGCGTAGAGATCCTCGAAGCGTATCGCGCGGCCACTGAAGCTCTGGGCCAGCGGTATGGCCCGCTCGAAGGTGCGGTTGGTGATCAGGATTGAGCCAGCACCCTGCTGCATCAGGTGCCGGGCCGCCAGTTCGCTCATTTTGCCGGCCCCTACCAGCATCACTGACTTGCCTTCGAGCGTCCCGAAGATCTTTTTCGCCAGATCCACCGCCACCGATGCGACCGATACGGAAGCTGTGCCAATCTGCGTCTCGGTGCGCACGCGCTTGGCCACCGTGAAGGTGGTCTGCAGCAGTCGCTCCAGCGAGGCCTGCACCGCACCCACGGACCGCGCCGTAGAGTAGGCGTCCTTCACCTGCCCCAGGATCTGCGGCTCGCCCAGCACCATAGAGTCCAGGCTCGAAGCCACGCGGAACAGATGGCGCACGGCGTCGCTGTCTTCGTACTGGTAGAGATGGGGCCGCAGCAACTCCGCGTCCAGGGAGAAGTAGCTGCGCAGGAACTCCATCACGTCCGGCGCGTTCGGCTCATGACAGGTCACTAGTTCCACGCGATTGCAGGTGGAGACGATCATGCCTTCTCGGACGCCGGGCGTCCCCACAAGGCGGCGTGTGGCCTCGGCCAGGGCCTCGGGGCCGATAGCCAGCCGTTCCCGCAACTCGATCGGCGCGGTGCGGTGATTCACTCCGATGAGGCGGATGATCATGGCGCGGGGAACCTGTGCACGGAACTGAACTGGTTGGCTGCCCACACGCTTAGCACCACCAGGAAGACCACACTCGACAAGTAGATAGCCCGGCGTCCGCGCAGCCCGGTGCTGCGCCGCACCAGCAGCATCAGGATATAGACACCCCACATCGCGAAGGAGAGCAGCACCTTGGCATCGAGAAAATACGCCGCCCCGACACTCTGCTGCGCAATCAGAGAGCCGGCCAGCAGTCCCAGCGTCATGCAAGGGAAGCCGATCAACAGGCTAAGATACGCGATACGATCGATGGTTTCGAGCGGCGGCAGCCAGGCCAGGAAGCCGATGCTCTCCTTGCTCTTCAGCCGCCGCTCCTGCGCCAGGTAAAGCACGCTCGCAAGCAGGCTGAACAGCAGCGCCGTGTAGGCAGCCAGCAGTGCGCTGATATGCAGCACCAACCAGCCGGAGCGCATCTCCGGCGTCACAAAGCTGGCGCCGTTCGCCCCCATCGCAGGAGCCAGCATCACCACCAGGGCAAGCGGAAGCGCGAAGATGCCAAAGGCCGTTGCACGATAGGCGACATAGACCAGCAGGTACGCCAGCACGATGAGCAGCGCGAGGGTCGCCTGCACCTCCACCCAGCCCAGCGGAACCAGGTGATGCGCCGCGACCATCAGCTCCACCACAGCCACAAGGTGAAAGAAGAACCCGGCCACTGCCGCGGGCAAAGAGATGCGCTGCAGACGAGGCTGCCCGTACAGCACAGCCGGAAAGGCCGTGGCACCGGCAACAGCGTAAAGCACAGCCGCGACGCGCAACCAGAGCAGGGACATAGCGCCTACTTTCAAGTATAGCGGGCGCATGCCTCGGGCATGGACAGGGTCCCCCGCTCTCGACAGGAAGGCGGCGCCGGAACCTACTCGGGCTGAATTGGAGGGATGATCGGAGACATCGGCACGGACTTTGTCTTCAGCGGACCGGCCGTATCCAGCACTGCCTTGGTCAGTCGCCCTTTGCTGTCAAAGCGCAGGCTCCAATTCCCCGTCTGCCTGGCGTCCGAGACATCGCTGAAGCGAACCTCGGCCTCCTTGCCGGGATCGATCAGGATGATCGGAGTGCTGCCGTTACGCTTCACCAGAGCCTCGGATGCGGAGACGCTCTGCTGCGGCATAGGTACGTGAGGCACACGCCCGGTGAGCGCGACAAAGCACATCCCCAGGCCGAGCCAATGGGACTCCGGGCCTAGCTCGTGCTCGCCGCGGTCAGTCTCCGCCATGTGGTTGAAGGCCTGATACGCCGCGCTCTTCTCCCACGCCGCATGGAATGGCAACAGGCCATGGGTATAGTCC
>JAOAPJ010000330.1 GCA_025462805.1 Acidobacteriaceae bacterium | reverse complement strand
TCGACACCTGGCCTGCGAGCGGTTATCAGGATCCGAAGATTCACGAGTCCTACCACCTGGCACTGACCCGCGGGATCGCCGCCGGCAGCTTCATCGCGCAGTACGACCCGGAGATGCCGCGCGACATCGACACGCCGATACCAACAGAAAAGCCCGGCATGCAGCCGGGCTCCTCCGCAATACAGAACGCTTAAGCAGTCGTTGTCGCGCAGTACTCGTTAAACGCTCGGACCAGTTCCTGGCCGATCAACTGTGCCGTTGCGCCTTCGATGACAAACCGCTGCATCAGGTACATCAGCTTGCCGTCGCGCAGGATCGCAATCGCCGGCGATGTTGGGGGCTGCCCTTCAAAGTAGCTGCGCGCCTGCTCCGTGGCCTCCCGGTCCTGTCCAGCGAATACCGTGACGCTGTGGTCCGGCTTGACCGGGCTCTGCATCGCCAGCCGCACGCCGGGCCGCATCTTGCCCGCGGCGCAGCCGCAGATCGAGTTCACCACTAACATCGTCGTGCCCGGCTTGGCCAACGCTGCGTCCACCTCGGCCGCTGTCCGCGCCTCCTGAATCCCGGCGCGGGTCAGCTCCTCGCGCATCGGAATCACCATGATCTCTGGGTACATGCCTGCTCCTTGGTCAATGACTTCCACGCGCCCGCCCATCCAGCACGCCTGCTCTATTGTAGCCTTCGAAGTCCCTCCGGCGAGACGACGCGGCGAGCTCATTTATGCGGCAGGCGGGCTATGGCGCCCAAGCCAATCCATCAGCGAAACCGCCTGCGTCGATCGACGCCACGTGCCAGTCCGCCAGATCAACCGCGGCTACCTTGCCCGCTCCCGCGCAGGAGACATAGGCCACCTTGCCGTCCGCCGGGATCAAGACTGCCTGCGGGTTGGCGGCTACCGGAATGGTTCGTGTCACTTTCATGCTGTGCAAGTCCACTACCGCGACGGCGTCCTTCTTAGGCAATGCGATCAGCAGCCAGCGTCCATCCTGCGTCACCGCGCTGCCGTAACCCAGCCCGGGCAGCGGTACCCACGAGCTCACCCGCTTCGTCCTGGTATCGATCACCGCCAGCCGTGGTTGCGTCTGGTCCGCAGTAAACACGGAGCGGTCGTCCGGCGAGATGGAGATGCGCTGGACGCCCCATCCGCCTTGCGACGCGGCTACCGGTATCACGGCAACTGTCTTGCGGCCCACCAGGTCCAACACCGATACCGTGCCCGGGCCTACATTCGCCGTGTATCCAAACCGCCCATCGTGCGAGATGGCCAGCATGTGTGACTCCGCCTGGCTGGTGGGGACGGTGCCTATGATCCGGTTGGTCTTCGCATCGACAATCGTTACGGACTTGTCCATCTCTGTCGTTACATAGAGCAGGCCGCGCTCGCTGTCGAGCACGGGCAGATGTGGCCGGACGCCGTGACCGAAATCGACGTGCGCCACGATCTTGCGTGAAGGCACATCGATGACCAGCATCTCGTGACCATCCAGCCCGGGCTTGCCGACGCCGCTGTTGCCATAGATGGGCAGCCATGCCGTCTTACCATCGGCCGAAGTTGCAATCTCGTGTCCGTGCACGCCCGGCGTGTTCTCCGATATGCGCGCCGTCTCCCGGCGCGATACCGGGTCAATGACGCTGACGTTGCTGTCCTCCTGATTGACTACCAGCAGCGACTGCGCGCTCGCACTCAGGGCAATTGCAAAGAGGCCGGCGGCGCACTTCAGGAAGGTCCTGAAACAAGGCTTTCTCATAGGACGAAAGTATAGTGCCTTCCCTGGACCGTGACGTGTCACCCCGCCGCGCTCTGGAAGCGATTGAAGTTCGCCGCCTCCGCGCCTCCAGGTTTCGCAGAGCCACTGCTGCTACACTCCAGGGCACATGTCACTGTACGCGTTTCAAACTGCTGTCGCTCTCTCCTTCCTGCTCGGCTCCGCTGCCTTCTGCCATGCTCAGGCAGGGGCTCCGTCAGCACCCACCGAGCAGCAGATGGTCGCCTCCGTCGATAGCAACACCGCCGCGAATACCGGTCTCCTTGAAAAACTTGTGGACATCAACAGCGGCACCATGCACCTCGCCGGGGTTGTTGCCGTGAAGGACGTGATTGCGCCGCGCATCGAACAGCTCGGATTTCGCCTTCAGTGGAACGCGATGGACGCGATCACGAATCGCGCGGGCGATCTGGTAGCCGTGCACGAGTGTCCGCGGGGCGCCGGCAAGTGTGGCAAACGCCTGCTGCTGATCGGTCACATGGATACCGTCTTTGAGCCCTCGAGCTCATTTCAGAAGTACAGCGTGGTCCCGGGGTCTGGAGGCAAGGTCGCAACCGGACCCGGCATATCCGATATGAAGGGCGGTCTGGTGGTGATGCTTGCCGCACTGGCGGCGATGAAGGACGCCGGCCTCCTCGAGGACGCGGAGATTCGCATCGTTTTGGACGGCGATGAGGAGCGCCCCGGCGAACCCATGGAGCGCGCCCGCCGCGATCTAGTGGCGGCCGCGAAGCAGAGCGACGTCGCGCTCGAATATGAGCCGAGTTCGCTTATCGACGGGCAGGACACGATCAGCATCGGTCGTCGTAGCGCGATTACGTGGCGCGTCGATGCCACAGGGCTCAGTGGTCACTCCTCGCAGATCTTCGGCGACAAACTCGGTTACGGCGCGGTGTACGAGCTCACCC
This sequence comes from Acidobacteriaceae bacterium, assembly GCA_025462805.1. Next base: position 4,301 of record JAOAPJ010000330.1, on the reverse strand, counting down.
GCATCGTGGATGCTTTCCGTCGCGAACTCCCCGAAAACGGCCTGACCTTCAACGTCGGGTTGCTGCTCGGTGGCACCACTGCCCGGGTGAACGCGGAGCAGACCGGCGGTGAGGCTACGGGCAAGTCGAACGTGATCGCTCCTGCAGCGGTTGCCAGCGGCGACATCCGCACACTCAGCAATGAGCAGACCGAGCGGGTCGAGCAGAAGATGCGGACTATCGTCGCGCAACACCTGCCTAAGACGGACGCCAGGCTGACCTTCAGCGAAAGTTACCCGGCAATGGCCGAAACACCAGAGAGCAGACAGCTCGCGCACGAATGGAGCGACGTCAGCGTCGCTCTCGGCCTGGGCCCTGTCGCGGAGGCGGGTGTCATGACCCGCGGGGCAGGCGACATCGCCTTCGTCGCTTCATTCGTGCCCGGTCTTGTCGGCGTCGGGATCATCGGCGCAGGTATGCATGCGGAGGGAGAAACCGCCCAGCTCGACTCGCTCCCGCGTCAGGCCAAGCGCAATGCTTTGCTGATGGGTCGTCTCATCCACACACCCTCTGGCCATTGAAGCGCAAGCGCCAGTTAGCCAGCGCAATTTCAGTCCGCGTGTTCCACAAAAGTGGCGATCCGCGTGTTTTGCTCGTCGTGTACCCTCCCACCTATGGAGTTTCGGCAACACGTGTCGCTTGCGCCGTTCACTACGTTCTCAATCGGTGGCCCCGCCGCCTGGTTCGCTGAGGCAGTCAGCGACGCGGATATCGAGGATGGGGTGCGCTTTGCCCAGCAGCGCAGCTTGCGTCTCTTCGTCCTCGGCGGAGGCAGCAATGTGCTGGTCGCGGATGACGGCTTCGACGGATTCGTGCTTCACATCGCCTCGCGAGGCGTGGAGCAGCAAGGCCCCATGCTGACAGCTGCCGCCGGTGAGGACTGGGATGCTCTGGTTGCGCGCAGCGTGGAGGCTGGCCTGGCTGGTATCGAATGCCTCTCCGGCATTCCCGGTACGGTCGGCGGCACGCCGGTGCAGAACGTGGGAGCCTACGGGCAGGAGGTCTCACGCACGATCAGCATCGTGCGGGCCTTCGATCGGCTCGCGCAGCAGTGGGTGGAGCTCGATGCCCCGCAGTGCGGCTTCGCATATCGGCGCAGCCGTTTCAATCAGAGTCCGGACCGCGACCGCTTCATCGTTTCGCGAGTCTCCTTTCGGCTGCATGAGGACGTGCCCGCAGCAGTGGCGTATGCGGATTTGAAGCGCTACTTCGCCGATCGGGGCATCGCCCAGCCGACACTGCGACAGGTGCGTGACGCCGTACTTAGCATTCGCCTGGACAAAGGCATGGTGATCACCGCGGACAACCCGGAACGCCACAGCGCTGGCAGCTTCTTCAAGAACCCGGTGGTTGCGGAATGCGAACTCCCGCGTATCGCAGCTGCCGTCCACGTCCCCGAGCCGGCAGTGCCGCGCTACCCGGCAGCGGCGGGCGAGGTCAAGCTGCCTGCCGCATGGCTGCTGGAGCGTGCGGGCTTTGTGAAGGGTTATCGACAGGGCGCCGCGGCCGTGTCGACGCGCCACACCCTCGCGCTCACCAACCAGGGTGGCGCCACAGCCGCAGACATCACGGCCTTACGTGACACTATCCAGTCTCGCGTGCGCGAACTCTTTGGCATCGCGCTCGAACCCGAGCCGGTCTGGGTTGGCTAAGTCTGGGTGTTCTGCGTCTGAGGAGCCTTGATCTGCCCGATGCCGCGATCGCTGTTTACGGGCGCAGTGCAGACTGAAGGATGACGTCGAGCGGCTCTCGCCTGCGCAGCCACTCTGCGGGAATCGCAGCGGCACCCACGCGCATCGCCACAATGCCGCCCACAATCGCGCAGTTCGTGTCGACGTCTCCACCGCCGTCCACGACACCCCACAACGCTTCTTCGTAATTGCCCAGCGAGCGCGCGGCGCACCACAGTGCAAACGGGATCGTGTCCCGCGCCAACCCGTGGGCGCCGTTGCCGATGGTCAATGCGGCTTCGAGCGGCAATGTCTCGGCCGGAAGATCCTTCGATCGCAGCACACATTCCCGGATTGTTCCGGAAGGGATGTGCTCGCCGACTCGTTCCAGAAACTCGTCGGCCTCCATCACCCTTGGATTGCAGTGATCCTGCCAGGCCAGCGCAGATGCTGTCGCTATGGCAACTGCGCCGGCAAGAGCCTCTGGATGGCAATGCGTCGCGATCGCCGAGAGTGTAGCTTGCTCCACCGTCTGGTGCAGGTCGTGGGCGAAGTATGCGCCGACTGGGGCAACCCGCATGGCAGCACCATTGCCCATGGATCCTTTTCCTTCAAAGAGCGCCTGCGCCTCCTCAAACCAGTTCTCCGCGCCCAGCGCATGCAGCCGCAACAGCAATCCATTCATCGCCGGCCCGTAGCCACGCTCTGGGTCGTGATGCAGTGCGAAACTTCCGGCCAGCCACTGGGGGTCGATCCCGCGATGCCGCTCGAGCGAGGCGTAGACGGAGACCGCCATGATGGTGTCATCCGTGAAGCGCCACGGTGCGGCGGGAAGTGTGCGTGTGGCTCGGAAGGACGGTGCGCGATGCGCAGCCGGGAAGAAGCACTCACCGAACGCGTCGCCGCAGGAGAGTCCCTGCAGGGCCTCAAAGGCCCGTTCCATAGAAGCGCGATACGTGTCACTCGCTGTGGTCTTCGACTCCTCTTGCCTGTCGATCATCATCTTTTCCAAAGTATTCCTCGGGCCCGCACGTCCAAAGCCGCACATGAAACATCTTGCACCCAGGTTGGACGTATACTGCCGGACACTGTCACTGTCGCGGATCTCGTGCGTCCCACCTTGATGCACCAAGTGCCGTTTATAGTTGCATATTTATGGTGCGACAGCTTGCATAGGGTCAAACGACGAGATAGTGTCAGATATCATCTCGCGCATTGGATGTATCGCCAATTGACGAAGTGCTTAAGGGGTCGGCAACTACTCCAAAGCCCGAAGCAGATGGTTTCGTTCCTCAATTAGCACCTCTGCCGCCGTCCCCTGGGCAACAATGCGCCCGTTTTCCATGCGCAGCACCTCCGCGCCGGGGTGGGACCCGAACCGCCATCCTTCTGCCACATCGTGGGTGACATACATGGCGGGCGTGCCTGTCGCGGTTAGCCACATCTCCAGATCGGTCAGGATCGCCTCCTTCAGTGAGATATTCAGGCCGCCGAATGGCTCGTCCAGCAGCAGCACGGGCGGTCGGGGCGCCAGTGTACGGGCTACAGCGACGCGCTGCTGCTCGCCACCAGAGAGTTGTGCGGGGCGTCGCCCCAGCAGGCCTTCGATGCGGAACAGCACCGCCATCTCCTCCACACGACGCTGCCGCTCCGCACGCGTGAGGTTCCGTAGCCCAAAGCCAATGTTGTCGCGGGCAGTCATGGCAGGAAACAGTGCGGTCCGCTGCATCACCATTCCGCATCCGCGTTGGGCAGGCGACATCCAGCGGCCACTCCTGCTGCTCCACACGATGCGGCCAGCTACATGGACATATCCCTTGCTTTGAGCCCGTGGCCGCATCAGCCCGGCCACTGCCCGCAGCAACGATGTTTTACCGGCTCCGGATGGTCCCACCAGGACGGCGAGCGGTCCTCGCAGCTGCGCCTCGGCGGCCAGCATCAGCGCACCTTCAGTGTGATGCACGGAGAAGTCCAACCACGGGGTTCTTTCGCGATACAGGCAGCTCTCAGGCACCGCGGGCCTCTCCCCGGCGGCCGGGCCGGGCCACGCTGTACACCACCAGCAGCGCGGCCAGCGAGATCCCCAGCAGGGCCAGGGCAACATGGTTTGCGGCGGCATAATTCCCGCCCTCCACCTGGTCATAGAGCGCGATCGATAGCGTCCGCGTGACACCCGGGATTGACCCGCCCAACATGAGCACCACCCCGAACTCCCCAATGGTGTGGGCGAAGCACAGTACCGCTGCAGCCAGCACAGACGACCGCGCACCCGGCAGCAGGACTCGCAGCAGCACCCGCCCATGGTCCGCTCCCAGCAGCGAGGCTGTCTCGAGCAGCGCCGGGTCGACTGCGCGAAAGCCGGCCAGGACGGGCTGCACTGCGAAGGGGAGGCTATAGAGCGCCGATCCGATGACCAGCCCGGAGAACGTGAATGCCAGCGGGTGACCAACCACTGCGACGATCAACCGGCCCACCGCTGTCGCCGGACCTAGCAGGACCAGCAGATAGAAGCCGAGCACTGTCGGAGGAAGTACCAGCGGCAGTCCAACGAGAGCCTCGACGAAGCGCGCCGCGATCCGATCCGTGCGTGTG
>JAOAPJ010000302.1 GCA_025462805.1 Acidobacteriaceae bacterium | reverse complement strand
GCGGTCTATGGAGCATCGGAAGGGTTGAGTGTTCTCTTAGTTGAGAAGACCGCTGCCGGCGGCCAGGCGTGCACGTCTTCCCGCATCGAGAACTACCTCGGTTTTCCAAACGGCATCTCCGGCGAGGAGTTGGGCGCGCGAGCGGTTAAGCAGGCGGCTCGCTTTGGCGCAGAGATGGTGATGACCCGCAAGGTTGTGACAATTGAACCGATGTCTGATGGCTACTGCGTAGAACTCGATGGCGGAAGTCGAGTGCAGACGAAAACTGCCATCCTGGCAACCGGAGTGGATTGGCGCAAACTGAAGATCGAGGGAATCGATCGATTGCAGGGAAAAGGTGTGGTGTATGGTGCCTCTCGTATGGATGCGCCATCGGTTGTTGGGCAAGACATATTTATCGTTGGATGAGGCAACTCCGCCGGCCAAGCAGCCGTTTATTTTTCGAGCTATGCGGCATCCGTGACAGTGCTTTTGCGCGGCGAGGGTCTTCCAGTGACGATGTCACACTACCTGATTGCTCAGCTAAATCAACGACACAACATCGCGGTGGAAGCTCGCACAGAGGTTGTGTCAGTCGACGGAGAGAACGCTCTAGAGTCGATCCATACTTCAACATGGGGCGCGCTTCCCCGTGAACGCAGTGCTGATGCTCTCTTTGTCATGATCGGGGCAATAGCGAGGACCGATTGGCTTCCGGAGGCTCTTAAGCGCGACGCAAAGGGATTCATTCTTACTGGCCGCGATCTTCCCGACTGGGAAGAAACGCGTCCACCGTTCCTGCTCGAAACCAGTATGACGGGAATATTTTGCGCGGGTGACGTTCGCCACGACTCAATCAAGCGTGTGTCAAGTGGCGTAGGGGAAGGAAGCATGGCCATTGCTTTCGTCCATCAGTATCTTGCTCAGCGCGAACTGATGATAGGAAGTTCGCCGACACTGGCCGCCTAAACAAGTAGTGAGAATGGAGCCCGCCCATTCTGCTGTGGCGTCGGGTCAGCCGGAGATTTAGGCATCAGGGGTCGTCCCTCACTGTGCTTTCTATTAGTACTGGGAAACGCGCTTCACGGCAGCGAGCGGTTGGTAAACAGAAGCCGACTTACCAGGAGAACAGACTGGACGGCACGAATTAGCGATACGTAACGGATAGGGTCCGATGGGAAGTTGGCCCTGCACCCATCAGGGAATGATCATTCCCTGATAGCTGATCAATAATTCCCTGTTCCGAACGGGCCGGATCCGGCCAGACTTCCATAAGTCTTGTATCTCCAGTGGGATAGAGGATTTCTATGCGGCGATTTCGGCGCAAAGGCCAAAAAATCTCTGTTTTATTCCCTGTTAACGGGAAATGGCGGGAGAGCGGTTCGCTCTCGAAGCCGAACGCCATCTGGCAGGCCGACCATGCTTACGCAGACTGACCGCGGAAACTCCGCATTCAACTTTTCCAAGATCACCGGCTTTGCGGCGTCAACCGCACTCTCGAATGTCTATGATCCACCGGCCAACAGAACGGCAAGTCAAAATGCGGCCGCGTATGGCATCACCTTGGGAATTCACGGGCGCGATTGCAGAGGTACCTACCGGCAGACCTGACTGTACGCCGACGGTAGTGATCCGCGGCGACGATGGTTTATGCCGTCCGCAGCAGGTTATTGCGGTCCGGGTTGTGAGTCGTAGTCGCCGCGACGGTATCAATATGCTGTCCACGTATTGCACATACTGATTCTTAGTAGGAGGCAGGCAATGCCAGAAAGCGCGATACCAGCACTCTGTCGGCGACGCCGTTTACCTCATTGAATTAGGTTCAGTCATCGGCTCGATGCAGTCGAGCGTGTCGTTCTTGACGTTCCCAACTTTGGGATCCACCTTCCACGTGGTCATCTGTTCGGCCGGGAAAGACCGCAAGAGATCGACAGGCGGACGCTGCGGGTCTCCTGGCGTCAGCCATCGGTGATAGTCCTTCGGCTGGATGATCACCGGCATCCTGTTGTGCAGCGGTTCGAGGAGCTCGTTTGGGTCCGTCGTGATGACCGTGAACGTCTCCAGCCGTTCCTTTGTCGCGGGATCTCGCCAGCGCTCCCAGAGACCTGCGAGAGCGTAGGGCGAGCCATCCTTCATGCCGATCGCGAATGGCTGCTTCGTCTTCGCATCGATCTTCTGCCATTCGTAGAAGGCAGCGCCGGGTTTTGAAGGCCTCGCGGAACGCTGGCGCTGTCGCTACCGTCTCGGCCCTGGCGTTGATGGTGCTTAAGCCGATCTTGGCGTTCTTGTCCCAGAAGGGGATCAGTCCCCAGCGCATCAGCACGATCTCGCGTTCACCGCTGTCGCGGTTGAGGCGGATGACAGGTTGGAAGGTCTGCGGGGCAACGTTGAACGACTCGCCGAAATCGGGGACGGAGGGGCCGTGCACATGGAAGTGCTCGGCAATGCGCTGCTTGTCCGAGCGCCGGACGTATCGACCGCACATGAGACAAGCCTAGGCTCCCGTTCGCCCGCGGAGCGCCGCAAGCTCCGCCTCGAGCTCTTCCACTTGCCTCTGCAGCGCTTCCCGATCGCCGCGCAGCTGCACGATGGTGCGCAGATCGTCAGTTTTGTCCGCGCGCGTAGCAAAATCGTGGATGTACTGTCGGAACTTCTCTGGAAGTGCATTGATCTCCTCGGCTGTGGGTAGCCGGCCGCACCAGCTCGAGAGTTGGCACCAGGTCCACCCGTAGCGTGAGACGTGTTCCGCTTTGGCATCTTCCCTGCCGCTGGTCGAGTCACCAGCATACGACCGGAGGGGGATTCCTCGAGCCGAGGTCGCTGGCGACAACGGCTCAATCAAAGGAACAGCCAAAGAGGCTGAACTGATGATGCGGCGCCGGCGCTACGCACAAAAGCGTGAGGCCGACCGGCGAGCACTTGAAGAGATCTATGAGGCAGAGAACGCCCGGCTATCCTGGATCGTGCGGGCAATCGGTCAGGTGCTGGACTTCCTCTTTCGGCGGCGTCCTACCGGCTCCTGATTGGGAGGCACGGCTGCATTCGCGAGAGCGCGGAGAGGGAGGCTGCTTCGGGAACGACAGTGGCCTTCAACGAGAAAGCAGCCACTCGGAGAATCTCCCGTTGGCCCGTCATACGACAGCGGCCAAGCGAAGACGACTGGTGACCGCACGCAGCCAAGTGATTCATTCCCCTCCGTTCAAGCGGGAAACAGTTGCTGGCTGAACATTCATCAAAGAAGGCATGAACGGCTCGCCGGCAGAACGTCTCCGATGCTGGTCATTCTTCGCCTTACTCATCTGCGCATTGCAACCCGGTGTGTCAGCGGAAATCATCCCTGTGCGCCACGTGGAAGGAACGGAACATGGCTTTCTCGCGCTGCGGACGAAAGAAGGCCGTGTATTAGCGGTAGGCGACCTCTACCAGGTTGTCCGTGGGGGCAGGGTCACCTCGCGGCTGCTCTTCCGTTTCAAAGATGGCTCTATTGATGATGAAACTACAGTCTTCACGCAACGCGGTAGTTTCCAGCTCATCACCGACCACCACATCCAGAAAGGGCCTTCCTTCCCGCAGCCGATGGATCTCTCGATCGACGTTCGCAGCGGTATGGTCGTCGTGCGCTCCACCGGGAAGAATGGCAAGGAGGAGGTCACGACCGAACACATGGACCTACCGCCTGACCTGGTCAACGGCATGGTTCTGTCGATATCGAAGAACATCCTGCCCAAAACACCGGAGACAAAAGTGTCCATGGTCGTGGCTACCCCCAAGCCGCGGCTCGTGAAAGTAGCGATATCCCCTCAAGGCGAAGTGCCTTTCTCGCTGGTGGGCTCGCAGCGCAAAGCGATGCGTTTCGTGCTGAAGATCGAGCTGGGAGGCGTTGCGGGAGTGGTAGCGCCGCTGATCGGCAAGGCGCCGCCGGAGATTCAGATATGGATCATCGGCGGGCGAGCTCCGGCCTTCGTGAGAGAAGAAGGCCCACTCTATCAGGGTGGCCCCGTCTTGACCATTCAACTGACCAGCCCCGTCTGGCCGGACTTACCCACTCCGGCTTTTAGAATCGCACTCGTGTGACTGGCGCCCGAGTCTCTTCCATCATCCGGATCTAGAGATCTCAGCG
>JAOAPJ010000292.1 GCA_025462805.1 Acidobacteriaceae bacterium | reverse complement strand
CTCGCGCGTCTCTCCCCTCCCGGTGTCGCGGATCGAGATGCTGGCGTTGGGGATGGCCGCGCCGCCGTTATCGCTGACGACGCCTGTCAGCTCGCCACCGGCGACCTGTGACAGGGCTGCGCTGCTGAAGCCGATCAGTATCGCCGCCAGCGCTGAAAACCGTCGCAGCGCTTTGGATGTTTTAGCGAATCGTTGAGCCATGCTGCCCTCCGAAAATGTCTTGCATTGAGGTACGTTCGTGGCCGACGGAGCCGTGTTTGGGGCTGCCGTCCGGCAAGCGCGATCTCCGCGCGATTGCCAGATGTTTTGAGTTCGAAACGAACTCGTAGCCCCGAAACGGACGAATAGTACGCCGTTGACATGTGGAATGCAACTGGTATACCAAAACAATGAGTCGGCTAGGGAACACCCTCGGCGTACATGGCAGTCGCTAGCCGACAGGCGCGTTGCGCGTGCTAAAGTGAGTTCCGAAGCAAGGCGCATGGCCGCTCGTAGCAACCGGGCCGCGGAAGGGATGCAGATATGAAAAGGAGCGGAGCACCGGCGGAAAGTGGCACCAGGAAGCCGCAGAGGGCCACGAATCGAATCCCGAAGGCCAGTCGCGTTGCGAACGACAGCTCCGTCTCCGAAGTGGCCTATGAAGGCCTGTTGGACTTCCTGCTGTCGGGCAATCTGCGGCCGAACGACGTGGTCGTGGAGCGTAGGATCGCAGCGCAACTCGGCGTCTCCCGCACACCGCTCAGGGAGGCGATTCGCAGGCTGGAGGGCGAGAAGCTGCTGTCTCGGCAGAACGGTGGCACGATTGTGGTATCCCCGATGTCGACAGAGGACTTCTTGAACATCCTGCACGTGCGCCGGCTGCTGGAGGGAGAGGCGGCGCGGCGGGCTGCCGGGCGGGTCTCACTGTCGAAGATCAGCGCACTTCGCAAGCGCATTGTCGGGCTCAAGAGCGGTCCGCACGACGAGACTGCAGATGCGACCACGCTCGGCCGGGAGCTGCATATTCACATCGCGGAGGCCTCCGGCAATCCCTTGCTCGCATCGCTCATCGGGGACCTCGGAAAGCGAACGCGTCTGTTTATGCGGGTGTTCGAGCGCCAGGCGGAGGTCTGCGACGAGCATCTTGCGGTTATCGATGCTCTCGTGAGAGAAGATGGCGAAGGCGCCAGGGCGGCGATGGAGCTACACATCGACAATATGCGCTTCTCCATCCTGAAGAAGCTCGGGACGTTGTGATCTGCGACTATAGAACCCGTGAGACGGACAATCGTCCGGTGGTATACTATGTGTATTCCAATCTCGACTCCTTTAGCAGTCGAGGCACACTGCAGGATCTGAAGGTCCACCTTCCGCTCCCGAGAGATCAACCATGAGAGCAGTCGCCGCAACCGGAAACCTGAGCACCGGCTTTAAAGAAGAGAGCCTGGTCCGCGCCATGAAGCTCGGCGCCGCCTTCGTGGGCTGCGATGCTGGAACCACCGACTCCGGCCCTTACTATCTCGGCTCCGGCAATCCGCGGGGACCGCGGGATGGAGTGAAGCGAAATCTGGGTCTCCTGATCCGCGAGGCCCTCAAGGCCGGCGTTCCTCTTATCATTGGCTCGGCTGGCCATGCCGGAGGAAGGCCACACGTTAACTGGACAGTTCAGATTGTGAGGGAGCTGGCGCGCGAGAACGACTGGCACTTCCAGCTAGCAGCGATTGAGAGCGAAATCGATAAGGAGACGCTGGCCGAGGCGCTGGAAGGCGGAGCAGTGACTCCGCTGTATCCGGCGACCGAGCTGAGCGTGCAGTCGATTCACAAAGCAGAGCGGTTCGTCGCGATGATGGGGATAGAGCCGATCCAGGCAGCCCTGCGTGCCGGCGCACAGGTGGTGATCGCCGGCCGTTGCAGCGATGTTGCGATCTATGCGGCGCTTCCCGTTCTCGAGGGGATACCCAAGGCGGTCGCGTTCCATGCAGGCAAGATCCTGGAGTGCGGGGCCGCCAGCGTAGCCCAGCGGCTGTATCCGGACTGCATGATGGCGGAGCTTGATGAAGCGGGCTTCACCGTAGAGCCCCCCAACGAGAAGCTGCGTTGCACTCCGCAGAGCGTAGCGGCACATACCCTGTACGAGAACGCAGATCCGTACCATCTCCTGGAGTCGGGCGGCACCCTGGATACCACCGCAGCGAAGTACGCCGCACTCAGCGACCGGGCGGTCAGGGTTACGGGCAGCCGGTTCCTTCCTGCGAAGAGGTATACCGTCCGCGTCGAGGGCGCGACGCTACGCGGCTTTCGATCGGTTGTGTTCGCCGGCATCCGCGACCCCCTGGTCATTCGGGAACTGCCGACCTACCTGGCCACCTTGCGGTCAACGGTCCAGAGCAAGATAGAGCAGAGCCTCGGACTGAAGGTGCCCGACTACTCGATGAACTTCCGCGTCTACGGCGGGGAGAGCACTGCGAGCGCGGCGAACTCCCGGCTTGATTCCACCGAATACGAGGTCGGCCTCCTTATCGATGTGATCGCGGACTCGCAGTCTATCGCCTCGGACATCCTTCCTATCGTGTGGCACACCGGTCTCCATCATCCGATTCCGGAGTACGAGGGGTTGATCAGCAATTTTGCCTTTCCCTTTTCTCCGCCGGGCATCGACGTCGGGCCGGTGTATCAGTTCTGCGCGAATCATATCTGGCAGCTGGATGATCCTTGTGCTCCCTTTCCGATCTCGATGGAGCGTCTGTAAACCATCACCACCTCGAACCATGAGTGCAACGCATCAGCCAGCAGCGAGGAGAACTCAAATGGAGCTTTGGAGGTTGACGAAACTCATCCGCAGCAAGAATGCGGGTCCGTTCGAGCTGACCTTCGACATCATGTTCAAGGACCGCGCCGCATTCGATCTGGTTCGCAGGAGTGCCGCACTCGCGCCAGGCGTGGTGTCGAAGCTTTATGGCGTCGATCTCTCCGAGGTGAGAGTGTTCGAGATTGAAGAGATCTGCGCCATCAAAATATCGATCCCTCGGCGGATATTTTCAGGCGATCCCAGCGACATGGACGTGTATGGCGGTCAATTTCATGCGCCGCTGGTCACGCTGACGATCGAGGGGCCGGCCTGAGTTGTTGACCTGCATCGCGCAGGCCTCGCAGACGGCAGGAGCCGCTACGATCTCCTCTTACTTCACGGCTCAACATCGTAGACCTGCAGGGCGAGGCGGGCGCCGGGCTTCAGCTTGCCTGAGACAGCGACATAGAGCCGGCGCCATTTCCGGACGAAGATCGAAGTCTTGGCCCGGTAGCCGGTGGGCACCTCGCCAACGCTCCTGTAGTGATCCGGGTCCACCTGCTGGATGACGGAAGCTGCATCAGTGCCCGTCAGGTACAAGCGCCTGGTGGCGGCATCCCACCACATATCGTCGTTCATGGAAGAGCACGGAAGAACCGTCACTACCTTGCCCGTGGTGGTGTCGAACGCGAAGAACTTCGCAGGGTTCCTGGTTGCTATGAACAGCCGATGATTCGGTTCATCGAGCGCCATGGAGTTGCCGATCGTCGCACCCGGGACGCGCCATCTTGAGATAACGCTTCGAGTCGAGAGATCCACTACTCCTACCTCATCCGCGCCGGTGAGATTCACGTAGAGGAGCTTGCCGTCTCCACTGACTGCCATGCCCTGCGAGTGCGAGCCCGGCAGCGTGATCTTTCCCATGAGCGTGAAGGTCCTGGCGTCGATCAGGTTAAGTTGGTTGCTGTCTGCACCCGCCTGGTCGGTCTTGCTTTCAACGTAGTAGACCTGATTGACCGGGTTGAAGATGGCGCCGTCGGCCCCGGGCGGCAGTTTGAGCGACTTGATGACTTTGTAGTCTTTCGCGTCGACCAGCTCAACCGCGCCAAAGTCGTCTCCGTCCGTAACAATGAGTCTGTTGGAGCTCGGCAGGTACACCATGGCGTGCGGCTGCCCGAAGCCCGTGATGCTGTGAAGGTGCTTGCCGTCGGAGTCAAAGACTTCGACGCTCTTGCCTTCTTCTGCCGCGACGAAGACCCGCTTGCCTTCCACGTCCACGCCGAAGTGGTCGAAGTCACC
>JAOAPJ010000286.1 GCA_025462805.1 Acidobacteriaceae bacterium | reverse complement strand
GTGCTGCGGCCGGGACATCCATCTCGTGGAAATAAAACAGGATCATCGCCTCCCGGTACTTTTCCGGCAGCGCCAGTACGGCGCGCCGCACCGCGTGGTCGCGAGCGCCGGATTCGTAGGCATCGCTCAGTGAAAACCGGTCCGCCGGCTCCGGAGCCTCTTCCAGTGCGATGGTCCGCTGCGGTATCCGGCGCAACTCGCTGCGGTAGAGATTCGTCGCCAGCGCGAATAACCAGGTGGAAAAGGCCGCATCACCTCGGAAACCATGCAACGCCCGATAGGCCCGCAGGAATGCCTCCTGTGCCATGTCCTCTGCGCGGCCGCGATCGCCGCAGAAACGGTACGCCAGATTGATCAAAGGCGCCTGCCAGCGGCGCACGATCGACTCAAACGCGTCAACATCGCCAGCCTGCACCCGGGCCACATCGGCACGGTCCGCCTGCGCTTTGCTGAGCTCTGCGTTCATGGGGCCTGGCTCTCCCCTCCGAACTGTATGACCGAGATGGCGGAGCTGCGGTTGCGTTTTCTCTCCCCGCAGAAAAATGCAACCACCGCGACCACTCCTCGGTCACACCGTTTGCAAGCAGTCAGTCGCAGATTTTGGAGATCGTCATCATGGATTATTCCCGTCCGGAAGCTATGGTTTTCGTCTTTCTCGGCGTCGCCGCCATCGCACTCTTTTCCTTCCTTTCCGTCAACGCCTACGTCGATGGCCGACGCAAGGAGCGGGAGGCCTATTACAGGAACGAGACCGTGCGCCGCCTGACCGAGAGCCATGGCGCCGGGGCCGACGCAGCCATTGCCATCCTCCGTGAAGAGGACCGCCTGCAGACAGCCCGTCGGGTGGAGGGCGTCAAACTCGGCGGACTCGTCACCACTGGGCTGGGGTTTGGCCTGATGATCTTCCTCGGCCTGGTGGCCGGCGACAACCACCTGATCGGAGTCGCCATAGGCAGCATGCCGCTGATGGTCGGGTTCGCCTTGCTGCTTTATGTCTACCGGCTGGCACCAAAGCAGCATGTCTGAGTGACGTCTGGCCTCCGCCGCAGGCCGGCCCCGCAGGACAGCACCCGGCCGCTCCGTTACCATAAACGGACCATGCAAAGCACCCCGGACTTTCGTCCCGTCATCCTGGCCGGCGGCAGCGGCACCCGCTTCTGGCCGCGCAGCCGGAAGGCCCGCGCCAAGCAGGTGCTGCCACTGGATGGTGAGCGCTCGATGATCCAGCGCACCCTCGACCGTCTGGTGCCGATCGCGTCCGCCAGCGATGCCTGGGTCATCACCAACGATCTGCTCTCCCCCACCATCTGCATGCAGTTGAACAGCGTGCCCGCCGAACAGATTCTGTGCGAGCCGGCCGCGCGCAACACCGCACCAGCGGCGGGACTGGCCGCCTTCCTGCTGGAAAAGCAGAATCCCGATGCTGTGCTCGGCATCTTCCCCGCGGACCACGTCATCAACGATGAAGCCCAGTTCCTCGCCACCCTCCGCCAGGCCATTGCGCTGGCTGCGGCAGGAGACAACATCGTCGTGCTCGGCGTTCAGCCCACACGCGCAGAGACCGGCTACGGTTACATTGAGACCGGCAGTGACCTGGAGCCTGGCGTCGCGCGGGTCCGGCGCTTTACCGAGAAGCCGAACCTGGAGAAGGCGGAGGAGTTCGTCGCCGCGGGCAATTACCACTGGAACAGCGGCATCTTCGTCTGGGGTGCGCGCACCCTGGCAAACGCGATGCGCGAGCATCTGCCGGAGACCTCGCCTCTGCTGGAGCAGATCGCCGCGGCACACGGTACATCCGAGTTTTCTCGGGTCTTCACCGAGCTCTATCCGCAGTGCGAGAACATCTCCATCGATTACGCCGTGCTTGAGCCGCGCTCTGCCAAAGGCGAGCATCGCTCGCATCTTTACTGCCTTCCGGCGGACTTCGGCTGGAATGACCTCGGCTCCTGGGCCGCGCTTTATGAGCATCAGCTTTCACAGCAGCCCAGCGCGGCCGCCGGCAATATCACGGAGTCGGCCGGGGCACTGCCGATCGACGCTCACGGCAACTACGTCTACAGCCCCGACAAGTTTGTCGCGATAGTAGGTGTCAGCGACCTGGTCGTGGTCGACACCGGAGACGCGCTGCTCATTACCTCGCGCCAGCATTCACAGGATGTGGGCAAGGTCGTCAAACAGCTCGTCGCCCACGGCAGGACGGACCTGGTCTGATCACCTGGTCTGCTCACCTGGTCTGCTCACCCTGCCCTCCTCCGCCGGACAGAAATCTTCCATCGATGGAAGCGACAGTGACCAATACAGGGAAGATGGAGATAGACAGACGGCCTGCATCATAGAATGTTGCGAGCATGACACCTCTTCCCATTAAGTTCGGCACCGACGGATGGCGCGGCATCATCGCCGACGACTTCACCTTTGCCAATGTCCGCATCGCCGCAGCCGCAATCGCCAACTACATTCTGCACAACGAGGATCCCACTAAAAGTATCTGCATCGGTTACGATACCCGCTTCGGCTCGCCAGCCTTTGCGCGCACGGTTGCCGAGGTCGCCGCAGCCGCCGGCATTCCGGTGCAGCTGGCCTCCGGCATCACGCCCACGCCCGCGCTCTCCTACGCTGTGCGCCAGCTCGGGGCCGCGGGCGGCGTCATGATCACCTCCAGCCACAACCCCTTCCAGTGGAATGGCGTGAAGTACAAAGCCAGCTATGGCGGCTCGGGCTCGCCGTCGATCATGGAGAAGATCGAAAGCTATCTCGGTCAGCCACTCCGTCAGGCTGCTACCCCGGCGCCGATCGCCGAGGAGGACTTCAACTCTCCGTACATCGAAGCGATCAAACGCTTTGCCGATCTCGACGCCATCGCGCGCTCCGGCCAGCGCTTCGCCATCGATGCCATGTACGGCGCGGGGGCGGGCGTGCTCGCCGGCATCTTCCGGCCGCTGAGTATCGATTTTGTGGAGATCCGCGCCGACCATGATCCCCTCTTCCCCGGCATCAATCCCGAGCCGATCGAGCCACATGTCCGCGCCCTGCAGGACACAGTCGTCGCAGAGAAGTGCCAGGCCGGCCTCGTCACCGATGGCGACGCCGACCGGCTTGGCGCGGTGGACGAGCACGGCAACTTCGTTGACCCGCACAAGATCTTCTCCATCCTGCTGCGCTGGGTACTCGAACGGAAAGGCTGGAAAGGTGGCGTGACCCGCGCATTCAACACCACCAAGATGCTCGATCGCATCGCGTCCAAGCACGGCCAGCCGCTCTACGAGCATGGCATCGGCTTCAAGTACGTCTGCGACCTCATGCTCGAACACGACATCCTGATGGGCGGCGAGGAATCGGGCGGCATCGGCATCAAGCGCCATCTGCCGGAGCGCGATGGCCTCCTCAACTGCCTGTTGCTGGCCAACGTCATGGCCGACGAGCAGAAGACGCTCGGGCAACTCGTGGCTGATCTGCAGCAGGAGTATGGAGAGCACCACTACGGCAGGATCGATCTTCATATCCCCGACGACATCAAGAACGCAGTCATTGCACGCGCTCGTACGGTGCGCGAGGGTGCAACCGACTTCGAGGGCATGCGCGTGCTCCGCATCGAGACACTCGACGGCATCAAGTTCTTCCTCGACAACCCCGAGGCGAAGTCCAAGCCAAACGCAGCCGAGACGTGGCTGCTGCTGCGCGCCTCCGGCACCGAGCCGCTGATGCGCATCTACTGCGAGTCGGTCTCAGTGGACTCGGTAAAGCGCTTGCTCGAGGCCGGCCGCAGCTTCGCCCTCAGCAGCAAGTAGTCGTCGTTTCACTCGCCCAGGTGGAACACGACGCGCACCGTCGTCTCCACCTCCACCGGCTCGCCATTCAGCAGGTAAGGCCGATAGTGCCACGTGCGCACCGCGTCCATCGCCGCGGAGGTAAGCAGCGGCGGCCCGCTCACCACGTGCAGGTTTTCGATGGCACCGCTCTTTGCAATCGTCGCTGCTAACACGACCGCCCCGTCCGCGCGCGCCGCGCGCGCAATCGCCGGATACTGCGGCGCAGCACCGCTCAGCTTGTTTCCAGCCATCACGCCAGAGGAGATCGCCAGCCGCTTGGGCGGCGCAACCCGCACCTGCGGCGCAGCAGCAGTGCCGATCGAATCGGTAAGGCCGCTGAGTATGCCTGCACCCTGGTCGTGCGTCAGCGGGCCAGCGTCAACTGTAGGCGCGGCAACGTCCCGCTCCGCGATCTGCTGAGGAATCCTGGTCGGCGCAGCGAATGGGTTCACGGCAGCTCTTGCGCGCGGCGCGATATCCTCGACGCGCGGCACGCGTTGTGCGGGTGCGCCGGGAGGAGCGGGCGCAGTCAGCAGCATGCTGAGCGTCTGCCGCGGCAGAGATGCGGGATGCAACAG
>JAOAPJ010000280.1 GCA_025462805.1 Acidobacteriaceae bacterium | reverse complement strand
GCCAGTGGCAAGCCGACATACCCCAGCCCCACGATGCCGACCCGCGCGGTGCGGCTCTCAATCCGCTCGTGAAACGCCTGCGCCGCATCGCTTCCTGCCACTGCCATCCGTCTCTCCCTCGTTGCCTGCTCAGCGGCCGCCGGCGTGCGCGCCGATTCAGCGTCCCCCGGCGTGCGCGCCGATCTAGCGCCCACTCGACCCGAAGCCCCGCGCCGCCCGCTGGCTGTCGCTCAGGCTCTCCACCACCTGCACCGGCCACTCGGTCGAGGCGCGCAGCGGCGTCATCTGGATGATCTTATCGCCGCGGCTCAGCCGCACCGCGGCATCGCTCCGCTCGAGCGCCACACCGCGCAGCGCTCCCGCCGCGTCTCGCTCTTCGCGCAGGCTGTAGATGGGCTGGTTCACGTTCACCAGACATACCAGGATCTCGCCGCGATAACCTGCGTCGATGCGCCCTCCTGCATAGGTCACGCCCCGGGCTGCCATGGACGACCGGTCGCCCAGCACGAACCCGTACCCCTCCGGTCCCTCCACGGCAACACCCGTGCGAACGCGTGTCATCACCCCGGGCTCCAGCACCACGTCTTCCAGTGCGTAAAGGTCGAAGCCAAGATCGCTGCCCGCATGCGCCACCGTCGGCGGCTTGGCTCGAGCATCGAGCAGCTTCACCCGCAGCACTGCCTCTGGCTGTCTTATCTCCACTAACTCCACGATCGTGCCAAGTTACCCGGATGTTATCGGGCCTTCGCGCGCCCCTCTTTCTTCTGCTTGGCCCAGCGGCGGCGCTGTGCTTCGATAATGCGCCGGCGGCCTTCAGGGCTGATCTGCCGCTTCTTTGCCGGCTTCACAATCCCGTTCCGCAACGCCAATGTGGACGTCACATCGCGCGAATTGCGCAACAGGGTGCGGGCCGTCTCCAGACGGCTAATCTCCTCGTCCAGGGCAGCAATCATCTCGGTTCGTGTCATTCGGGGGCCTCGTGTCTGTATTTGTAACCGCAGGAAGGTGGAGCGCACTCCTCCTAACCAGTATCTTAGCAACAGCATTCTTATATTCGCGATCGCGCCGCCAATTTCGAGCGCATTCTGATGCAGATAGCGGTCATCGGCATCCAAGGCAGGTGGATATGGTGCTCGCTGCTCCTCCTCACTGGAACGCGGACTCGGCGTCGTTACTCGCTGGGGTCGCCACAGGGGCCTCCCTGCTGCTGCTTGACTACGACGGCACGCTCGCGCCATTTCATGATGACCGCATGCAGGCACTCCCCTGGCCCGGCGTTACCGAGCGTCTGGAGCAGCTCAGCACACTCCCTTCGGTTCACCTCGCCCTGGTCACCGGCCGTCCCGCCCGCGAGCTCGCCTCACTCGTGCCCTTGAGCCGGCCGGTAGAGATCTGGGGTTCGCATGGACGCGAGCATCTTGCCGTGAACGGAGCCTACAGCTCCGCCGCGCTTCTCCCACAACAACACGCCGCACTCGATGAACTCGAGCATGCCATGGTCGGCGCCGGCTTTGCCCCGCAGGTCGAGCGCAAGCCTGCCAGCCTCGCCGCACACTGGCGCCTGCTGAACAGCACCGCTGCAACCCGCATCGAACAGATCGCGCGCGACGTCTATCGCGGCGCCGGTCAGCGCGCCGGGCTACAGTTACTTATCTTTGATGGCGGAATCGAAATGCGCTCTGAGGCCATCCATAAGGGGCACGCGGTTCTCCACATGATGAAACAGTTTCCTGCGGCCACTGCCGCATATCTCGGCGATGACATCACGGACGAAGACGCCTTTACCGCCCTCCGCGCCCGCGGCATCACCATTCTCGTTCGGCAGGAGCCCCGCCCCAGCCACGCCGCCTGGTGGCTGCACCCGCCGCAGGAGCTGATCGCCTTCCTCGATGCGTGGATTGACGCAGCCCGGAAGGCGGCTCCATGAACCCACGCCGCAGCGCTGCCACCTCGGCCACCTCCTCGCACCATCACCTCCTCGTCATCTCGAATCGCCTGCCCATCTCTATCAAGGAGGAAGCCGGCCAGCTCACCGCCGCGCCGTCCAGCGGCGGTCTGGTCAGTGCCCTCGCTCCCATCCTGGCTGCCTACGGCGGCACATGGATCGGCAGCACCGGCATCCCCAGCGACAGCCAGGCGCATCAGGAGCAGGTTCGCGCCGTCCTTGCCACCAGCGCGCGCACCGCATCGGTCCGCTATGTGCCGGTCTTCCTCACCGCCGAGGAACAGACCAACTTCTATGAAGGCTTCTCCAACGAAGTCCTCTGGCCGCTCTTTCACGATCTCCAATCGCGCTGCAACTTCGCACCGCGCTATTGGGAGTTCTACCAGCGCGTCAATCGTCTCTTCGCCGACGCCACACTCAAGGCCTCGCGCAGCACCGACGTGCTCTGGATCCACGACTACCAGCTCATGGACCTCGCCCGCCAGATCCGCACCCGCCGGCCTGAGGGCAAGCTCGCCTTCTTCATGCACATCCCCTTCCCCGCGCCGGATATCTTTGAGAAGCTCCCCTGGCGCCGGCCCATCCTCGAAGCACTTCTCGAGCACGACCTCATCGGGCTGCAGACCACACGCGACCTGCGCAACCTGATCGCCTGTATCCGCAGCTTTCTACCCGCTGCAGTCCTCGGGCGCGAAGATGACTATCGCAGCATCC
>JAOAPJ010000234.1 GCA_025462805.1 Acidobacteriaceae bacterium | reverse complement strand
GCTGTCGAGAAAAACTTTGCTGTCACTGAGCACAACAACGTGATCTTCCGTGCCGAGGCATTCAATATCTTCAATCGTGCGCAATACGGTCAACCGTCCTCGTCGCTCACCGTCACAACGAAATCTGGAACGAGAACTCTCAGCGTACCTGCGAGTTTTGGAACAATTTCGTCGACGGTAAACTCTGCGGGGCTCGTCGGCACGGGAACGCCTCGAGTACTGGAATTTTCACTGCGCGTCACTTACTAGCTCCGCGGCTCATCGTGGCTAGTCAGAATCGGTCGGAAGGGTCAGAGGCTTTGGGGCGGTAGTGAAGTCGGCTTGTGTTTACTTCTAAGAGCCGGGAAAGCCGGCTCGCAGACGGTTGGTCTAGCCGTTTCACGGTTCGCGCTCACGAAGAGAGCTGCGAGACGTATAAGTCTCTGGCCAGAACGAGATAGGTATATTGAGTGGATCGCGATTGCACGCAGCGGACGGGAATGGCTACTGCGTAACGCCGACTAACTGCTTGCGGTGGCAGTCACAGTCGCAGACAACTGGCCCTAACTCGAACTCCCCGGCGTAGAGCGTTGTGAACATCGGGCAGACTTCGTGGTCTGCCAACCGTTCGCAGATGTTCATTGTGTAAACCGGTACAGAGTCATCGTCGTCATCTGGGTCAACCGGCGTAGGATCCATCGAATGCTCAAGGGAGTAGAGATCAAGCCCACGGTGGTTCGATAGTGATTCCTGCCGAGATGTTGCCAGGGAATCTGTGGAGTCCCTTTTCAGGAATGGCATCTCTTATTGGCGCTGCCCCGATCTGCCCTGCAAGTCTGGCGCAGGAGACGCTGAGGGGAGTCTGTGTCTAGCTTCCAGGTGTCAGCTTCTTGGATATTTGCAGGAGTGGTGAGCTGAAGCACAAAGCTTTAGCGGGCAACACGAATTTACTAGCCTCAGGTGCTTTCGCACAATGAAATATGCTGCGTTGCTGCCGCCCGACGGCAATCTTATCGTTCATTAGGATCGACATTAGCATCATGAATATTCAGGGGAGCTCCGAGATATCCCCGCTCACTGATAGAGTGGTGCGCACCTGAAATGTTCCCATTACCCGCAACTCCTCCGGTGATCGCAGACAACCCACCTTCAGTCGCAAGGGAGTTGCAATGAAGCTTTCCTGGCTATACTCGGTCATTGGTGTGCTCGGCGCCTGCTGCTGCAGCGCGTCGGCTAGGGAAGCGAGCCTGATCCTCGTCAACGCCAAGCTATGGACCGAAAATCCGGCGCAGCCCACCGCCCAGGCAGTGGCGCTCGATGGTTCCAGGATTCTCGCGGTCGGCAATAACGCAGCGATTAGAAAACTCGCCGGCCCCGACACCCGCATCATCGATCTCGGCGGCCGCCTTCTCCTGCCCGGCTTCAACGACTCCCACGTACATTTCCTTATCGGCGGCGGTTCGCTGATCACCGTGCATCTTGGCGCAGCCAACAGCCAGGCCGAGTTCAAGGAGCGCATCGCTCAATTCGCCAGAACCCTGCCCCAAGGTGCGTGGCTTCGCAATGGCCTTTGGGATCATCAACGCTGGAATCCGCCCGTTCTGCCCGACCATCAGTTGATTGACGATGTCTCCGGCGATCATCCTGCATTCTTGTGGCGGCTCGACGGACACATGGCCCTCGTGAATGCACAGGCCATGAAGCTCGCCGGCATCGACCGAAACACGAAGGACGCGCCGGGCGGAGAAATCGAGCGCGACAAGGACGGCAACCCGACCGGCATTCTCAAAGACGCTGCCATCTCTCTCGTCAAGCGCATCATGCCTCCGCTGTCTCCCGAAGAGGAGGACCAAGCCATGGAAGCAGCCATGCGCGAAGCAGCGGCTCACGGCGTAACCAGCGTGCAGAACATGGCCGACAGCTCTGAAGACCGCGGCCAGCCCGACAACTTTCGCGAGTTCCAGAAGATGGAGCGCGCTGGCAAGTTGACTGTCCGCATCTACGAGGCTCTTCCCGTCCGCGATTGGAAGACGCTGGCGGACGCCGGCATCGTCGCGCCTTTTGGCAGTGCTTATCTCCGCATTGGCAATCTGAAAGCCTTTGCAGACGGCGCTCTGGGTTCCGAAACTGCCTGGATGGACGCGCCATTCACGAACAACCCGGCGAAGAGCGGCCTCGCCAGCCCCGATCTGCTTGACGTCGAGCATTTCTATGAATCGATGCGCCAGGCCGACAACGCTGGACTGCAGCTTACGATCCATGCCATCGGCGATCGCGCCAACCGCACCGTACTCGATCTCTACGGGCGCCTGGAAAAAGACAACGGCCCTGCCGATCGT
Organism: Acidobacteriaceae bacterium; assembly: GCA_025462805.1. Next base: position 1,152 of record JAOAPJ010000234.1, on the reverse strand, counting down.
CGCCCCCGCATCGAGCATGCGCAGCACCTTCATCCGGAGGACTACCCGCGATTCGCAAAGCTTGGCGTCATCGTGTCGATGCAGCCCTACCACGCAATCGACGATGGCCGGTGGGCTGAAACCATCATCGGTGCGCAGCGTATCAAATCGAGCTATGCATGGAAATCCCTGCTGGATGCCGGCGCAACACTCGCCTTCGGTTCCGACTGGCCGGTGGCGCCATTGGATCCAGTGAAGGGTATCTATGCTGCCACCACGCGCCGCACTCTGGACGACAAAAACCCAAACGGCTGGATTCCCGAGCAGCGGATCAGCGTTGCGCAGGCGGTCCATGCCTACACCATGGGATCTGCCTTCGCAGAACACCAGGAAACCGTCAAGGGATCCATCGAACCGGGCAAGCTGGCAGACATGGTCGTGCTCTCCGACGACATCTTCACAATCCCGCCAGCGGCGATCGAGAAGACCACGGTCGACATAACCATCTTCGACGGCAAGGTGATCTACCAGCGTTGAGCGGGCGAGAAGCGTATAGTTAGAACGTCATCCGCACACAAGTTCGTGGCGAGCTGGTATGGAGCTTTCGTGGATGGGATTCCCGTACAGCGGCGACGGCTCCCTAAGTCAGTAAATAAGTCAGTTAATACATCGAATCTCTTTGTTAGAAAGGGAGACGGCGCTATCTGGACAAGAACCTGGAATGGCTCAATGCGGAGCAGTCGGTCCGGGCGAACCCATAGCTGAAATATTCTGTCATCGGCCCTTCGCTGATTCGAACTACAACCAGGTCAGCTCGATTCTGGGTATAAGTATCTGGGTGGCGATTGTAGTCGGGAGACTATAGCGATTTGCAGGTCATCGCTGACTTGGTGGACTGCCCATCTGCGCTGACAGTGACTCAAGAAGGTGCCTGGTGTAGAGGCCCGTGGCCAGAAATTCCACTCCATCCCGGATCATCATCAACAGCACCTGCTCACCATCCCGATCGATAAACGTGACCTGGTTCAGATCGACGACGCATTTCTGGGTGGGTGCACGGTCTCGATTGGCCCGCCAGTTTGCCACCAAGTCCTCAATGGAGCCGCCCGTCAGCCGCCCTTCCAGTATCCACCGTTGTTCCGACCCTGTCTCACTCAGAGTGATTCGCAACAT
>JAOAPJ010000226.1 GCA_025462805.1 Acidobacteriaceae bacterium | reverse complement strand
GGATGCCTGTCTCCAGCCCCATCGCTCGCATCTTCAGCAGTGTGCCGCCGCAGGTCTGCTCGACGTCATCGCGGTGCGCGGCAATGGCCAGGATGTCAACCAGGCTGCCGGTCGCTGTCGTCATGGGTCTAGTAGGTAGTGTTGTTGGCGTCCGTCGAGCCGTCCATATAGGCGACGTCGGAGACTGTGCCGGTCACAGTCACATTTGTGTTGTCCAGCTCGGTGAAGTCCGTAGTGCGGTAGATGTGCACCTGTCCCCCCTCGCCCACGTAGATCTTGTGGAGTCCCTCCACATCGGCGATGCCGGTCAGGTCACCGATATAGCGGTCGACGGTAGCCACCTTGCTGGCGGTGTTGAACTGTGTCAGGCAGCCGAACTGCATGACCTTCCCGTTGCTGTCGGCGACGCCGGCCTGGTTCTGGGAGAAACGATAGCCGCTCTGGCAGCCTTGCGAGCCGATCCACAGCGTATTGTCATCGGCGAAGGTCATCTTGTTGTGCGTGCCATCGCTGATGGAGTACTGCCCGGTCACGGTATAGCTGCCGAGGTCAACCGAGCTCAGGCTGCCGGCGAGCAATCCCCCTATCAAGTGCTGCCCCGCCACATAGACCGTCGTGCCGCTCTGCACTGCATTGGTCGCACCACCCGGCACCGGCAGAAAAGCTCCGGCCTGCAGGCTGATACCCGCAGGTCCGCTGATGTTGCTGTTCAGCACGGCATTCGCGATGGGAATGGTGACGATGCCCGCGTTCGCGCCGCCCCCGCACTCCTGGCCGCAGTTCAGCACATAGACGCTCTGGCCATCGGCAGAGAAAATGGCCTTCACCGGCCGGTCGAAGGCGAGCTTGGGATCGGCAACCTGGGTGACACAGTACTTCGGCAACGTTTGCGGTTCGCAGTCCTGGAAGACCCCGGTCCATGCCGCCGGGTTGGAATACTGCGTCTGCTGCGCAGGCGTCAGCTTGAACAGGCTGTACACCAGGTTGCTGTCCTGCACGAACCCCAGCACCAGGGTCGCGTTCGAGTTCATGGAGATGCGGTAGATGCCGGGCACATTCATCAGGAACTGTTGCCCCAGCGCGACATCGGAGACCAGCATCGCGTGCGAGTTCTGGTTGGCGGCAACAAAGTAGTCCAGCTTGTGGGAGCCAAAGATGCTGGTGGAAATCGCGCCCGCCCCGATGACGTTGCTATTCTGCTTCTCCTGTGCGTAGTTGATCGCGGTCAGGCTGCCGTTGCCGGAGTTGTACACCAGCCCGGTCTGCTCTTCCGGCAGGTTCTGGATGGTCACCGGGTTGCTGCCGCTGAAGCCGGCGATCGTGAACTGCCCGTTCGGATTGTTGAAGGGGTGGCGGATGTCGTAGAAGGCATCCATGAACTGCAGGTTGCTGGAGGGATTGTCCACCGCCACCAGAACCCGCTGGAGGACGCCGCTGGGGGGTAACGTGCGGCCGGCGAAGTAGAAGTTCTTACCGCAGCCAAGCAAGGTCAATGAAACCGCCACGGCAACAAACGCCACAACGGCCAGGGACAGGCGACTTCTATTGTTCAAAATGCTTCGGACCTCAACCTTCGAATCGACAGACTGCGTGCGGGAAATCGCAGTATATCAAAGGGTTTTGTGTTCTTGCCGTCGGTCGCTTAGCATGAGACGATGTCGCGCCTCCGCTCGCTGTTCACCAATCGGACTGTGCTGTGTGATGGTGCCATGGGCACCTCGCTTTACGGCCGCGGCGTCTTTCTCAACAAGTGCTTTGACGAGTTGAACCTGAGTCAACCCGAAGTGGTGCGCTCGGTCCATGAGGAATACCTGCAGGCCGGCGCCGAGATCGTGGAGACCAACACCTTCGGCGCGAACAGCTTCCGCCTGCAGCGCTTCGGATTACAAGACCAGGCGCGCGCGATCAACGAGGCAGGCGTCCGCATCGCGCGCGAGGCCGTGGCCCAGCTCGCCGACAAGCAGGCGGGCAGCGCTTACGTCGCCGGCTCCATCGGCCCGCTGGGCGTGCGGCTCGAGCCGCTGGGCAAGATCGCACTCGAAGAGGCGCGCGCTGCCTTCGCGGAACAGATTGAAGGGCTCACTGCAGGCGGCCCAGGCGTCGGCGCCGACCTGCTTGTCATCGAGACCGTGATGGCCATCAACGAGGCAGAGCAGGCCATCCAGGCCGCCACCCTGGTTGCGCCGGAGATCCCCATCTTCGCCATGGTCACGGTCGACGAGGATGCCAACTGCCTGGACGGCACACCTCCCGAACTCGCTGCCGCCCGCCTCGCCGCCGCCGGGGCTGACGCGATCGGCTGCAACTGCTCCACCGGACCCGCCACCGTCCTCACCGCCATCGAGCGCATGCGCACCGCCACCGACCTTCCCTTGGCCGCCATGCCCAATGCCGGGATGCCGCGCAACGTCGACGGCCGCAATATCTATCTCTGCTCGCCCGAGTACATGGCCAGCTTCGCGCGCAAATTCGTGCGCGCCGGCGTGCAGTTCATCGGCGGCTGTTGCGGCACCACGCCCAACCACATCCGCGCCATGAAGTCGGCCATCCGTGCCATGGACGCGCAGCAGACCACCGCACCGCTCCCGGCCAAGTCCGCCATCATCACCGAGACACCACCCGCCCCGCTGGCGGAGCGCTCCAAGATCGGCAGCCTGGTCGCAGCGGGCGAGTTCATCACCCTGGTTGAGATCGTGCCGCCGCGCGGCATCGACTGCAGCAAGGAGATCGAAGGCGCGCGCCTGCTGGTCGCGACCGGCATCCACGCCATCAACGTCCCGGACTCGCCGCGCGCCTCGGCCCGCATGAGCGCGCAGAGCCTGTGCCTGCAGATCCAGCAGCACACCGGGATCGAGACGATCCTGCACTACACCTGCCGCGATCGCAACCTGCTGTCCATCCAGTCCGATCTGCTCGGCGCGTCGTCGCTCGGGTTGCGCAACAT
>JAOAPJ010000221.1 GCA_025462805.1 Acidobacteriaceae bacterium | reverse complement strand
CGCTACCAGGTTTTGGACGGGGACACGATGGACCTGGTTTTCGAGTTCAGTCCGGAGTTCAACCAGACGGTGACGGTCCAGCCGGACGGCTACGTGAGCCTCCGCGGGATTGGAGACGTTCATATCGCCTCGCAGACCCTTCCGGAGCTTGTCACCACGTTGCAGACTGCTTATAGCAAGATTCTGAATAAGCCGGCTATCTCGGTTCTGTTGAAGGACTTCAAGCGGCCATATTTCACCGCCCAGGGCCAGGTCACGAAACCGGGGCAGATCCCCCTGCGTGGTGAGACGACGCTGGCCGAGGGGATAGCCATGGCCGGCGGATTTACCGATAACGCAAAGCACTCACATGTGGTGCTGTTTCGTCGCGTCTCCTCGGAGTGGACTGAAGCAAAGGTGATAGATGTGAAGAAGATGCTGAAAGAGGGGAACCTAAGTGAAGACTATGTGCTTCGGCCAGGCGACATGATCTATGTCCCCAAGAACACGCTGTCGAAGATATCTCGCTTCATTCCCACGTCAAGTCTAAGCACATATGTCAATCCGGCGGGTTTTTGACTGGTTCGCAGTTGCAAGGGGTTAACTAATTATGGTCAGCGACATGTACAGTGTGCAACCCTATAGTGAAAAGCCGCGATCCATCCGCGATGGTGTGCGGGATGGATTGTCCGCCGCATTCCGGCGCAAGCGCCTAGTGGTGATGTGCGTTGTCGCAACTGTGGCTGCCACGATACTGGCCGCGCTATTTCTCCCGAGATACCACGGCGAAGCCAAGATATTGGTACATCGCGAGCGCGTCGATCCAGTGCTCTCGTCCACCCCGCAGATGACCAGCTTTGCGATGGCAACACAGCCGATTGTCACGGATGAGGATCTGCGATCGGAAGTGGAGCTCCTGAAGTCGACCGAGGTGCTGACAGAGGTGGCCCGCGATGCCAGCCTGGCGGCCTCCGCCACGCCTACATGGTGGAGCAGATTGAAGTCATCTTTGGAACCGCAGCAGAGTGACGAGGAGAAGGTCGCGGCGAGAGCGAACCAGCTGGACCGCGATCTCGTTGTCGAGCCCGCCAAGGGCAGCTATATCATCGACGTGATCTACAAGTCGAAGAATAGAACGCTGGCGAAGGCGGTGATGGACAAGCTGCTGCAGGTGTACATCGCCAAGCACACGGCAGTTCATCATCCAGCCGGGCAATACGACTTCTTTGCTCGTCAAGCAGAGGATTACCGCAAGCGGATGCAGGCTGCAGAGGCAGAGCTAGCGAAGTTCCCGGCGGCGAAGAACGGCGCAGTGGCGCCGGCGATGGATCGCGAGCTGACGATGCAGAAACTCGCCGAGTTCCGCTTTACCCTGGACCAGACCGGTGCTGCGATCGCGGAGACGAATCGGCAGATCCGGAGACTGAAGCAGCAGGAACGAGCCGTGCCGGACCGAATCACGACGCAAGTACGAAAGGCCGATAACCCACAGCTACTCGAGCAACTCAAGAGCTCACTGCTGACGATGGAGCTCAAGCGATCCGAACTGTTGTCGAAATATCAGGCTGACTATCGGCCAGTGCAAGATCTGAACGAACAGATCGCGCAGGCGCACGCCGCGATCCAGCATGAGTTGGCCTCCCCCACTTCAGATATCACAACGGATGTCGATCAGACGCATCAGATGATTCGTTCCGACTTGGCCAAGGCGGAGACGGAGCTGGCGGGCTATATCGCCCGTCAGAAAGCAACGCAGGAGATCGTAGACAGCTATAGCGCCAGATCGCGCGAGCTCGATGCAAGCACTCTGCAAGAAGCAAGCCTAGAGCGCAATCTGAAGGCCGAAGAAGAGAATTACCTGCTTTATCGTAAGAAGAGCGAGGAGGCCAGGATCGCAGACGCGCTGGATGCACGCGGCATGGTGAATGTCGCGGTAGCCGAGTCACCGCTGGTGCCTGCGCTTCCCTATCGCTCACCGCTCTTTTTCGGTGTGCTGGCCTTAATTGCCATGGCAACAGCCAGCTTCGGGTTGATCTGGTCACTAGAACAGATGGATCAAACCTTCCATACGCCTCAAGCACTGGAAACCTATCTTGGTATCCCAGTGCTGGTCTCGATCCCCCGCCAACTCCACCCGGTTAGGTCAGGACTTTCTCTGATTGGTCGTGAGCAGTTGGCAAGCGCAACGTGGCTAACCAAGAGCCCCCCAAGCCATGACTCCATGAATAACGACGACGACAGTGACAAAGGAGCCTTGTGAGCGATAGGTGGAGTTTACTCGGTACAGCCGAAGATGGTCGGACGGGTCATCTCAATGGAGATGGGCCAGTGGCGACCGGTGAAGCAGACCGCGCTGCGCGTCGAAGCGCAATTCAGGCCAATACCGCACGGGCAGTAATAGCGGATGGACCTGCGCCGCGGACCTTGGTGGCTGCCCCCGTTTCCCTGGGCATGGATCTGGATACACGCAGGGAGCTCACCCGGTTAACTCACACCCTGTTCCTGTGCTCTGGGGCAGCCCGCGTGGTTGCCCTGTCCGGAGTGGAATCGGGCGCGGGATGCAGCTGGGTGCTGGTGCGCATGGCTCAGTTGCTCGCCGAGGCGAGTGCGGGATCCGTCTGCATTGTGGATGCGAATTTCCGCAGCCCTATGCTGCATACCTATCTCCACACCGGCAACAGCATTGGTCTCTCTGATGCTCTTGTTGACACCGATCCCATCCGGAATTATGTGCAGCGGCTGGGTGGGGGGCTTGGCCTGCTCAGCACGGGCTCTGTGATCGCTAAAGCAGAACCTCTCCTTGCCTCCTCGGCGTTCCGGGCCCGTGTAGAAGAGCTTCGCGCTTCCTTTGATCATGTGCTCTTCGATACGCCACCGCTCGCCGTAAGCTCGGATGCACTGGTGGTGGCGAGCAAACTGGATGGATTGGCCATGGTCGTGGAGGCAGGGTCGACGAAGCGGGAGACAGCGTTGAAGGCTGCTAAGGAAGCTGCTGCGAATAACGTGCGCATGCTAGGAGTCGTGCTGAACAAGCGCACGTATCCGGTGCCGAATGCTATCTACAGAAAACTCTGAGCCTTTGGCAGGGCGGGCCGGCATACGGGCGGGCTTGGCGGGGCGTTCCGACGCCTTCGTCGAAGGGCTCTCTCCCGTTTGCCTGACGCAGAGAATTGGTGAAGCTCTACTGAGGGGTTGTATCGACCGCCTCGAGCCTGCTGTCGGCGGCACCAGACCGATCGGACAGACGAATGACAAGCCGCGTATCACCGATACATTAAGAGTGGATCTCCGCGTTCGACGCGAATCTAGCGGGAGCAGCAGCACAGATAACCCGCGCACTGCAACGGTCCATCCAGACAGGATCAACTTTCACAGGGCACCTCGATGAAACAGCTGGCACAGGAATCTAGTCGACCGGAAAGACGTATCTGGAGAGGCCTGGAAAAGATATTCACGGTGTATGCTCTTCTGTTTTGCGCGGGCGCGTTCATCTCATTCTTCAATCAGGCTCCGCAGATCTCTGACGAGAAGCCTGCAAACGCGGCGATGGCTGCAATCCAAAAGCAGGCTAGCTCGCAGAGCGGCGATCCAACCCAGGCTAACCCGATCGGGCTGGCAGGGCAGATCTCCGTTTACGTGGTGGTGGCAGGGCTATTACTGCATACCCGGCGGGATGCCCTGCTGCAAATGCGCAACACCAAACTGCTGTGGGCAATCGTCCTCCTCGCGTTGGTATCGGTGCTCTGGTCGGATGTGCCGGGCTGGGCGCTGCGACGATGCGTCAATCTGATGGCAACCTGCGGCTTCGGACTCTATCTTGGCTACCGATACTCGCCCCGGCAGTTATTGCGCCTGCTCGGCTGGACTTTTCTTATCGCCATCGTCTGCAGCGTTGTGGTCGTGGCTGT
>JAOAPJ010000205.1 GCA_025462805.1 Acidobacteriaceae bacterium | reverse complement strand
AACCGGGAAGTCGACAGTTGACGAAGCGATCGACTGCAATGGTTGTCGCCTCCGGCTCAAGGCCGGAGCGACACGCGCGCAAAATCCTAATGGTTGCTGCGCCCCAGATCATCGTTCTGGTGGTAGTTGGGATAGGGCGGAGCCGGGAACGTCGCCGGCGGGCGGCTCTTTAGCTGCTCCAGCACCAGAGAAACCGCGCGTTCAAGCTGCGGATCATGGCCCGCGTTGCTGTCCTTGGGGAGGTTCTCGACCTCCACATCCGGAGCTATCCCATGGTTCTCCACCTCGAACTCACCCTGCAGTCCGTAGATCGCAGTTCGCGGCGCTGTGACGCCCCCGCCATCCAGCAGCGACGGGTAGCCTCCGATTCCGACAAGACCGCCCCAGGTTCGCGTTCCTACCAGCGGACCCAGCGAGGCTTTGCGGAAGTACCAGGGCATTGCGTCTCCGCCAGACCCTGCTGATTGATTGATGATCATGGCCTTCGGTCCGAAGATGGCGCCGGAGGGTTCGGTCACACGGTCGCCCTCTCGTGTCTCGTAGTTAGACATGGGAACGCGGCGCAGCACATCGATGACGTAGTCAGCAATCAGGCCGCCCTCGTTATACCGTTCATCGATCACCACGGCTTTCTTCTGTGTCTGCGCAAAGAAGTAACGATTGAAGTTATTGAATCCCGAGCCAGCAGTATTTGGCAGGTACACATATGCCACCTGCCCTCCACTCAACTCGTCGACTCTGCGGATATTCGAGGCGATCCACTCCTGCGCGCGGAGGCGGTGTTCGGAGTCGACCGGCACCACGGTCAACCGTCTCGATCCCTTGCCATCCGGGGTTGGGCCAACCTCTATCACGACCTGCTTGTCCGCCAGTCCCTCAAATCGCGAGTAGACGTTGTCCGTCGCGAACAATGGCACGCCATTCACAGAAAGTAGATACTCTCCGTCCTTTACGGCGACCCCCGGCTGCGCCAGGGGCGCACGCAAGGAAGGATTCCAGCTCTCCCCTACGAGCACGTGCGCGAAGCGGTAGCGATTCTGATCCAGCGTGTAGTCCGCGCCCAGCAACCCTGTCTTCGGGAAGTGCTCCGGATCGTGAGGCCCACGCACGAACATGTGACCGATGGTGATTTCACCCAGCATCTCTTCTTGCAACGCGGTGAGTTCACTCCGCGCCCCTAGACCGTCCAGGTACACGGCATACTTCTTCTCCGCCTTCTGCAGGTCCAGACCATGCGCGTTGGGGTCGTATAGGAACTCGCGCTCGATTCGCCAGGTCTCGTGATACATCTGCCGCCACTCGGCACGTGGATCGATGCGCGCCTGCATCTGCGTTACCCGGAGCGCCTTCCCGGGGCTGCTGTCCGCCGCCCCCGGCTTCAGTTCATCCACGTCGGCGATGGCCCAGTTGTCTTCGCGCTTGTACAGGACCTTGGCGCCATCAAAGGAGACCGTAAACCCGTCTACGTTGTGAAGCACATCCTCAACCTGGCGCTTCTCGAGCGTGAACTTCCACACCGAACGCATGTTCTGCGGACCGTCTGCTGCGGTCTGTGCGGCAGCAGTTCCCTCGCCAAGAAGCAGCACGCCTGTCTTAGCCGCTGCCACGGAAACATAGTTGCGCGCTGGAATTGGAAGGGCCACAGTACGCTGCTCGATTCCTTCCAGGTCTACCTTCATTTCGGGCAGTTTGGGGCTCGTCTGATCCTTTTTCTCCGTGTCTTTCTTCTCCGTGTCGCCAGGCTTGCTGCCGGCCTTTTTTTCTTCTTCTGCCTTACGCTTGTCGGCGTCCGCGTCCGCCTTCTTCTCCTCCGCCGCGGCCTTTTCGTCGTCGCTCTCGGGAGGGACCGGAGACGGCAGATCCTTTCCGAGCACGACAACATACACGCTGGCTGTCGTTGTGCGGTTCAGCGCGGAGAGGTTGAATCCATCGATGGCCGGACCTATATCCGTACTCGCGGTGAAGTACACATATTTGCCGCTCGGGTCAAAGAGAGGATGAGCGACATCGCTCATACCGTCGGACACCTGCGTGCTCTGGTGTGTGTCCAGCGAGTACAGAAAGGCCGCGTGCTCCAGGTTGTGCAGCGTCTTCCGGTACAGGATCCACTTGCCGTCTGGAGAAAACGAGCCGTCCAGCGAGGGCGCGGAGAAGCCTTCATAGTCATCCGTGGCAACTTTGATCGGTTTGGACTTGCCGTCAGCGTCCACCAGCCAGAGGTTCAGCCGCTTGTCGCCAAACAGAATGCGTTTCGAGTCCGGCGACCAGTGCGGTGCATAGTAGTAGGTCGGATTGGACCCCAAGTCGATGATCTGCGGCGGCGCGATACCGTCCTGGTCGCGGATGTAGAGCTTGTATTCACCGGACGCATCGCTAAAGTACGCAATGCGCTTGCCGTCGGGTGACCAGGCCGGCTCCCGTTCAGCTGCATCCGAAGTGTTAGTCAAATCGCGAACGTCGCCCTTCTCTGCTGGAACCGTGAAGATCTCACCATGTGCCTCGAAGACGGCTCGCTTGCCTGTCGGAGATAGGTTGAAGTTCTGAATCTCATCAGGACGTACGGCCTTCACAGCAGGCTGCAGTTGCGGCAGATCTCCATCGATCTGAATGGGAACCTCATGCTCGCGCTTTGCGGCTAGATCGTAGATGTGTGACGAGCCGAACTGCGCATAGACAAGTCCGCCTGGTCCCGCGCTCAAGGACTTCAGATCAAGCCCCTGGTTCTCCACCACCTGCTCCACCTTGCGGGTGCTCGGGTCATATCGGAACAGCGTCACCGGGCCACTGCGATCCGAAAGGAAGTACACGCTGCCGTCTGCCCACACGGGGTAGCGGTCATTTGAGTTCTCCCGCGGCACCTTCACCACATCGAAGCTCTTGGCATCGACAATCCAGATCGGTTCCGTTTGGCCGCCGCGATACCGCTTCCAGGACAAAGCCTGCCACTGGTTGAAGGGCGTGTATGCGATCAGACTGCCATCCGGCGAGTAGCTCGCCTGGTCCACAGAGGGCAGCTTCACAAGCTGAGGCAGCCCCTTTCCGCTAACCGGTACGGTGAACAATCGGGCGAAATCGTTGAAGCTGACGCGATCACTGATGACGGTGACGTTCTGGCCGTCAGGCGTCCACCCGACAACCGAGTCACCCGCGGGATGGGAGGTGATCTGTCGTGCCGCACCGCCGTCCGCGGATATTACATATGTGTTGTCATTGCCGCCGACATGTGCGCTGTAGGCAATCAGCTTGCCGTCCGGCGAAAAGCACGGCCCGGAGCGGACGTTTGCGGTGGAGGTCAAGCGGCGTGCCTCGCCTCCGTCGCGCGGCACAGTCCAGATATCGTCCGCATACACAAAGGCGATGCGAGTAGCGCTCATCGACGGTTCGCGCAGGATGCGCGGCGATTGTGCGGAAGCAGAGGCAATGGCAAAGGAAAGAAAAGCAGCGAAGG
>JAOAPJ010000177.1 GCA_025462805.1 Acidobacteriaceae bacterium | reverse complement strand
GTGGTGCGGCTGACGCTTGCGGGAGCTGCTGCGAGCGCGGGCGCCGCCTGGTACAGCACGCCGGTGAGCATCAGCGCGTTCACCACGGATTTCAACTTCCAACTGCTGAGTGCGAAGGCGGACGGCTTCACCTTCGCCATTCAGAACGTGGGCACCTCAGCAATCGGGCCCCTCGGCAGCGGTCTCGGCTATGGAGCATCGCATCCGGGTGGTACAGGCGGTATCGCGAAGAGCGTTGCCGTCAAGTTCGATATCTATAACAACAACGGTGAGACTCCGGATTCAACCGGGGTCTACAACAACGGCGCATCACCCACAGTTCCGTCGGTAGATATGACTCCTTCCGGCGTCATGCTGAACAACGGACATGTCATGCATGCGCACATCACCTATAACGGAACCAACCTGACCCTGCTGCTGACGGACACCACGACTTCGGCGTCGTTTACCACCACCACTGCGATCAACATCCCTTCGGTAATCGGATCGGGAACCGCATTCGTGGGGTTCACCGGCGGCACCGGCGGATTGACCATGACGACCGATATCGTCAACTGGACGCTGACCACGGGAGCTCCCCTCGGTGCGGCGAGCATCGCGCTGCCGTCAGGAGTGGTTGCTGCCTTCATCCCTTCCGCTACCGCAGTGGCCGCGGCTTCCAGCACGGCACAGGAGGACACCGCCGTAGCGCCTGTTCCCTCGCCCGTCGCGCTGCTCAGGCCGGCGAGCAGCGCCATGCCAGGTGTCGCCGCAGTGGGAATGGTGGGCGTCTCAGGAGAGCCCACCTTCTCTCCCAAGGCTGGCTATCTCCGCGGGGATACGGAAGTGGCGCTGCGCTGTGACACACCGGGCACGACCATCCACTACACCGTTGACAGCTCTCAGCCGACTGCCGATTCCCCGGTATACACCGGGCCGATCTCGGTGAAAGGTGCGGGGCTCACCATCAAAGCCTTCTCCAGCATGCCTGGCAGACGCGACAGCCCGGTGGTGACCGGGGTCTATCGCATCCCGGAATAATCGCAGAGGCAGTTATCGAATCGGCACGATCAGGATATCCCCGCCGCTGCCTTCCGCAGTTCTGATGCAGCATCGCCGAGTGGCAGGAACTCCATCGCAACCCAGCCACGATACCCCTGCTTGCGCAGCTCGCGATAGATGACGGGATAATTCATGCTCCCCGTGCCCGGGGCATGGCGCCCGGGAACATCCGCGATGTGCACCAGACCGAGCAGGTCCATGTTGCCGTGCAGCGGTGCAAGCAACTGCGCCTCGCTCGGTGCGCCTGCGGGAACTCCCTGCTGCTCGTGATAGAAGTCGTACAGAACGGACACACTCGGCAGCTTGACCGTGCGCGCGATGGCGAATGCCTCAGCGACGCGCGTCAGATAAATAGGCGGATTCTCAAGCGCGTCGATGGGCTCGAGCAGCAGCTCGAAGTTCCGTTTCGCCGCCAGCTCGCCTGCACGTTTCAGGTTCTGCACGCACATCGCGTGCTGTGCGTCCCGCGACATGCCGGGAACGCGCTTGCCGGAGAGCAGGATGATGCGGCGGCAGCCCAGCCGCTCTGCCTGATCCATGCGCGGTGGCAGCTCGTCGGCGAGGCGCTCGCCTCCGTCCGGGTCGGCAAAGCCGGCATGGATGCCGGAGATCGCATCGCAGACGATGCCGAGCTTGGCCATGCGCGCGCGCACGCGAGCGACATCGGCGGCCGACCAGTGCTTATCCTCATCGACCAGCTCGAAGCCGTTGTATCCGGCGCGGGCGACCAGCTCGATCGCCTGTTCCGCTGTGTACTTCGGGCGAAGCGTCCACAGCATCACGGAAAGGCGGAATGGGTGCGCACCCCGGGGCGTGGCAGACAAGCGCCCCGCAGCGGTGAGGCTCGCTGCGGTGGCAGCGAGCCTCTGTGTAAACTGCCGTCGATTCAGCATGGGTGGCGAGAGTTACTCGGCAACCACCGGGACGGACGCATCGGTGGTGTCCCATTTCACGTGCAGCGAACTCTTCTTCCCCTGGAACGGCTCGAGGGTGATGGACATCACCTCCTGCGGCGGCGAGAGCGTCTTCGTCGTCATGTCCACACGCGCCAGATCCTGTTCCTGGTGGTACTCGGTGCCCCACTGCCCGGTTTGCTTGTTGATGATCAGCTTCCAGGTGCCGTTCGATGGCAGAGTGTAGAGCGTATATGTCCCTGCGGGCACAGTGGCGGTGCCAATCTTCAGGTTCGCCTCCGTCTTCAGCGTGGTCGCGGGATTCGCGCCGGTGCGCCACACCTTGTCATAGGGCACGAGCCCGCCGAAGATGGTGCGGCCGCGCTTGGAAGGCGCGTTGTAGTGAATCGAGACCTTCTTCCCATCCACGGTCTGCGTGGTCTCGGCCGGCGGGCTGGGCAGCGGCTTCTTGGGTGCGTTGCTCGACATCTGTGCAGAGATCTGCGGCATGAGACAGGTAGCAACCAGCACAGCCGCGGTACAGAGGGCAGTCTTCACGGGTGACACTCCTTACGGCGCGCTTGCGCCTGCGGATGCCAGTGTCGTTTGCCGGACGACGGATGTCAAAGTCATTGCACTCCAGATCTTCGTGAGATCGCTTCGCCTGAAGCGATCACTGCGCTTCCTCACGCACATACGGCTTCTGCAGATACGCACGAGCCTGATTCACTGCGCCCTGCGTGTTGTCGTTGGTCTGCACGGCCTGGCGGTACTCGTTGACGGCGCGGTCGCGCTGTCCGGTGACGTCAAAGATCTTTCCCAGTTGGATGTGGCTCCAGACCTCGGTCCACTTGGGCTCGTCATCGCCGCGCAGCGCGTCGCGGTACGCGTTGGCGGCCGCCTGGTAGTTGCGCTGCGTGAACAGGACATCGCCGATGCGATAGTTCGCCAGCGAGCTCTGCGGGTTCGCCTTGAGCGCGTTCTGAAACTCCTCGAGCGCGGCCGTCGTATCACCTTGGGAGAGCAGCTGCTGCCCCCGCAGGATGGCGATGCGCACCTGCAGGTCCGGCGTGTTCTTCAGCACCTGGTTGTCTGGATCGATAGCGATCTTCCGCGGCAGCCCGAACGTATCGATCACGTACTGCGAGTCGGTCCCGGAGACCTCCACCTGCTTGCTCTCGGTCTTGCCTTCCGTCTGCACCTGCAGCGAGACCGGCATGCGGAACAGGTCGAGGTCCTGCTGGATCTCGCCGATGGTGCGGAAGCCCGTGCCGTTGCCGAGCCGGTAGACGGTGTACTTGTTCGTGAACTGGGGCGCTCCGGTGCCGTCCAGCCATTGCGCGAAGAACGAGGTCAACTGTTGCTGGCTAGCGCCCTCCGCGATCTTCTGAAACTCATGGGTGCTGATCGATTTATCCCGGTGCGTGCTCGCCACCGTGGTGAGCGTCTTTCTGAAGGCATCATCGCCGATGACACCGCGCAACATGTGGAAGACCGCTCCTCCCTTGTCGAGTGTCATGGATTGAAACTGCGGCGAGAATGTGTCCAGCCTTCCGGCAGAGGTCAACGGCATCGTGTCATAGGCCAGCGCGCCGGCAGAGACATCAACGAAGGCCTGCTCCAGGCTTTGCTTGCCGGCTACGTCTTCGACGTACAGCAGTTCGCCATAGCGCGACATGCCGTTCGTGATCCACGCATCGTTCAGCGTCGCCGGGGAGACCATCGAGCTCCACCACTGGCGCGCGATCGTGTTGGCCAGCAGGCGGTAGTTATTGCGATCGGCGATGCGCGCGCCCGCTACCAGGGCCATCTCCGGAGCCCAGTAGGCGGGCAGTGTGTCATCGGGCAGCTCAATCACATTCAACCGCGCCGACTCCGCGGGCCCGAACGTGCCGGAGAAAAAGTCGTACTCGCGATTGGCAGTCTGCGCGTACTGCTGAGCGGAGCTGTCATGTGCCGCCGTGGTGTAGACCTTGATATTGGCCGCGCCCAGCACAGCGGTTGGGTCCTTGAACTTGCCGGCGACAATCGTCCCGGGAAACCCCGGGCGGTCCCAGTTGAACTGCCACACTTCGCCATCGCGGCCGCTGTGTGGCGCCCCGGTCGCGCCGGAGCCGAGCACCTTGTACCCAGTCGGAGCATGCACCGTGATGTCAGCCGTGAAGCGATCCGTCAGGTACCCGGTCATGGGGAACCAGCGCGCGGGGTACAGCAGGTAGCTGATCGGATCTTCAACCGCCGCCAGCTTCAGCGCCTCCACCGGCGATCCCTCCACGCCCTCAAGAGCACCCTCGTACGTAAAGGTCCAGGTGGCCTTGTCGCCCTTGGCCACCGGCGACTGCGGCGTGACGCGAATGGTGGACGACTGGCCCCGATCGGCGTTCAGTGCATGGCCGTTTTCGTCCGTCACCTTCACCACCTTCAGCGCCGAGTGCAGTTCGAACGTACCCACCGGCACCGTGTCCAAGGCAGTGAAGCTGACGCGCGCCGTCGCATGCATCTCATGGGTCGGCGGCTCCAGCGTCAGATCGATCACGTAGCCGGTAATGTTGATGAGCGGCTTGTTCGAGATCTGCTGTCCGCGCGCATCGACGCCACCCACCGCGAGCGTCAGGACCAGGGAAAGAAGTAAGCAGCGTGGAAGCAATCGAGTGATGGGGTTCATGCGTGCGTGCATCATGAGCGGTACGTGCCGGCCGGTACAACGGATGGCGCAGTCTCTCCTGGGGTTTCCGGGGACGAAGTTCCCGGGGAAGGAATGGTGCTTCCCGGCTCCACCCGGTTAGATGATTCGCTGCT
>JAOAPJ010000167.1 GCA_025462805.1 Acidobacteriaceae bacterium | reverse complement strand
AATCGAGCACGTTGAAGCCATCGCGCCGGATCACCTCTTTGCATCCCGCCTGGCGCGCGGAAATGACCTTGGGGAAGAACGCTCCGATCTCCGCCAGCATGGGCAGCATCTTCAGCTTGCCCATCATTCCCTCGGGCGACTTGATCGCCATCAGCGCCTGGATACGCCCGGCGATCTCATCCAGGCTCTTGGTCTCGAGCGCCAACTCCATGCGGCGCAGGCTGCCGAACTGGTTCATCAGCACACTGCTGCCGGGATAGCCCTTCACGCGCTCAAACAGCAACGCTGGCCCTCCGGGCGCGTATCGCCGCTCGCCCCCTGAGGCCGCGGAAGCAGCAGAGCCGCGCCTCCCGATCTTCGAGACGCGATCGGTGATCTCCGCGATCTCAAGGACCGGATCAATCTCTTCGCGAATGCGCTTCAGCTCGCCGGCGCGGTCCAGTTGCGCGATCCAGTCGCGCAGGTCGTGATAGGCCAACTTTGTCTCCTGACCCTCATACTAGCGAAGGGCGGGTGCCTGCTTGCATTGTTCCGTCTGCTCTCGTTTAACGGCGCGCGTCTTCCGAGCTCATCCAGCGGTCCATGAAGGTCTGCGCGCAACGGGCGCCACACAGGTGCTTGATCTCGGCCCCGTGGGAGAGCGCGTGATTCCATCGGGTAAAGCGCAACGCGTCCTGCGGCGACCCACTTGGCGGTGTGGTCTGATCCGTCCAGGCCAGCCACCAGTCTTCGACATCTTTACGCGGACTGTTGCAAACGTCACAGTGATAGGTCTCTGTCCACGCCATGCCGCTTCCCTTCTGCTTGACCCGCGTGGCGTGCTGCACTCCACCGCAAGGGCAACTTAGCATACTGCGGAGCGCCTCGCATCCCATCAACCGGATCAGCCACGAGGAACGAGTGGGTGCCCCGAGACGCTATGCAGGTGGTGGGTGCGGATGATGCGAAGACGCCTGACTCAGGCGACTGTCTTCTGCTCCATCGGCTCCAGCGGATACCCCAGCCGCTTCCAGCCGTCGTAGCCGCCGTGCAGCGGCCGGACGCGGTACACGCCCAAGTTGCGCAGTCGCAACGCCGTGCGTGCGCTGGTGGCGTCGCTGGGGCAGGTGCAGTACAGAACAATGTCCTGATCGCGCGGGATGCGGTCGCCCTCTGCCACCAGGGTGTCCGGGTTGAACAGTACCGCGCCCGGCAGCCTGCGGGGGTCCGGCAGGTAGTCCAGCGGATGACGCAGGTCGATGATGTAGACGTTCTCGCCCGCGTCGAGTTTGGTCTTCAGCTCCTCGGGCTCGATCTTCGCTCCGCGGATCTGCCGCAGGAACGCGCGCTGGCGGTAGATCCGGTACCCGAAGAAGCCTAGCAGCAGGAGAATGAACAGCAGGCCCGCCGAGTGTCCGACGTGTCCCAGGGCGCCAGGATGCCGATTGAGTACATCGCCGAAGAAGCGTCCGATCAACGTTGCCGTCAGGCTCCAGAGCAGCGCGCCCGCTATGTCATAAGTGGCAAAGGTGGCGTATGGCATCCTGCTTTGTCCGGCAATGGGTGCGGCCACTGCACCTAATCCAGGAATGAACTTGGCCAGCAGCAGCGCGCGAGCTCCCCAGCGCTGAAAGAAGTCCCCGGTCCGCCGCACGCAGGCCGCGGACTCAAAGGACAGCTTGCACACCATCCGCACGATCACGCCGCCATGTCGCGCACCCAGGGCATACCAGAGCGAATCGCTGAGCAGGCAGGCCGCCACGCTGGACAGCAGCACCAGCGGCAGGCTGAGCTGGTGGGTGGCGCTCAATGTGCCCGCCGTTAAGAGCAGTGGAACACTTGGAATGGGCAGCCCGATCTGTTCGGCGGCGATCCAGGCGAACAGGATGATGTAAGCGTGATGGATGAAGAAATCGAGCGCGAGCGGCATGCTGTTCAGCCTGACTATGACCAACAAGCATAGATGTTGGAGGCAGGGGAAAGGGCTTTAAATTGTTCGGGTTCGTAAAAAGGGAAAGGCTGGACCCAGGGGTCCAGCCTTCTGTTATCCAGCCTCCGCCGGTTGAGGCGGAGAGGAACTTACTTAGCGATCACCAGAGGCATCTCGACCAGATGCTCGCTGACGAACCATACCTGCATCTCGTTGGTGCGGACGACCGAGCTGGCCAGCAGATCGTTGGTCCCGACATCGCCCAAATCGTTGGCCTTCTCGGCCAAATCGCGAGCGTCCTTCAGGATGACATGGTGTGCCTCAAGCAGGCGGGAGATCTGCACCGGCACCTCTTCGCGGTCGATGGGAACGCGCTCGATGCGAGTGTTGGCCGCCACATCGTGCGCCATCGCGATGCTGACGCCGCCCAGGATCTGGATGCGCTCGGCTATCTCATCCACTAACTCCGACTGCTCGCCGGCGTGCTTATCGAACAGCAGGTGGAGCTGGTAGAAGGTAGGGCCGCCGACCTGCCAATGGGACTTCTTGTATAGGTCACGCAGCGTGATGGTGTCGGCCAGCAGCAGGTTCAGCCGGCCTGAGATCTCCTCGCGCGCCTTGGCCTCCAGGCCGATCGGCAGATCCTGCACGACGGTGCCGTATTTCTGAATGCTCTTGGCGCTCTGCCGCCAATTCGGGGTGACCAGGTCTCCGACCTTGGCGCTGCCCTTGGTCTGGGGCTGTTCCGTACGACTCTGTTCCTTCAATGCGCTGCTGCTCATCGATTCCTCCGTTCACATCGGGTTAGATGCGCCACTCAGAGGTTCGATCCCAGTTTGCGCAAGGCCTCGAGAAAGTCTGTAAGGTGCACTGAAATCAGTACCCCGCCATGCAAGGGCTCACTCGCAGGCTCATTCTTTGACGCGAACGGTGGGCTCCACCGAAAGCCCAGGGCGCAGGATGTGGTCCTTGTCCTGGTCGGCGAGGTTTTCGAAGTCGATGCGGACGGGCAAACGCTGCACCACCTTTACGTAATTGCCGGTCGCATTCTCCGGCGGAAAGAGGCTGAGCATCGATCCGGTCGCGCCGCCGATCTGGGTAACATGTCCGCGATAGTTGCGGCCATTCAGATCGACGTGTATCTCCCCACTCTGGCCGGGACGCATAAGGTGCAGTTGCGTCTCCTTGAAATTGGCGGTAATCCACAGGTCGTCCAGCGAGACCAGCGTCACCAGGTTCTGCCCCACGCTGACATTCTGTCCCACCTCAACATTCTTCGAGGTGATGATCCCGTCGACCGGCGCGAGGATCTTCGTGTAGCTCAGGTTCAGCTTGGCCTGGTTCAGCTCGGCGCGTGCCTGCTCCACCTGCGCCGCTGCCTGGTCCGCCTTGGCCTTCTGCACCTGCACCTGCCTCGGGCCCGCCGACGCATTGCGCTGCTGAGCCAGGGAGACGGCGACCTGTTGCTTGGCGACCGCGATCTGGTCCTGTGCCGCAGCGGCGTCCGCCTTGGCGGAGACCACCGCCGCCTGGTCAGCCTGCGCAGTGGCGACTGCCTGGTCGTACTGCTGCCTGGAGATTACGTCCTTCGCGACCAGCGTGGTGTAGCGGGTCAGATCGAGCTGTGCCTTCACGTTGTTTGCCTCAGCCTGGGCCACGGCAGCCTGGGTCTGCTCGAGCTGCCGGATGGCACGCTTGACCTGCGCGTCCGACGCGAGCACATTCGCAGTCGCGGAGGAGATGCCGCTGAACGACTGGATGTCGGTGACCGGGACGTTGACCTTGGCCGACTCGTAGTTTGCCTCAGAGGCCTCGAGGTTCGCTTCATCCTGCGCCACAACTACTTCGTAGTCATGAGGGTCAATCTCAGCGATTAGCGTGCCCGCAGGCACGTACTGGTTCTGCTTGATGGGCACGTTGATGATGTGGCCCTGGATGCGCGCGCTGATCTGGATGATGTGGCCGTCTATCTGTGCATCGTCCGTGTCTTCGTAAAAGGTGGAATGCCAGTAATAGAGCAGTGCTCCGACAACAAGCACCGCCACGACGAAGAACAGGATGAAGCTGCGACGGCGCTTCTTCTGCGGATTCTGCCGCTGCTCCTGGTCATTGCCCTGCTGCTGATCGCTCTGGTTGCCGGTACGTCCGGATTCCGGATCCTGTTCCGCCACGTCACTTTCCTCCGAGAAATTCCTGATACCGCGTATCGATCACACCCATCGCCCGGGCCAGGGACAGCTTGGCAACGTTGTGCTGGTAAAGACTTGCTACGTACTGGCTGTCGGCCTGCGCGACAGTCGCCTGCGCCTGCACCACGGACAGATTGTCACTGACTCCGGCCGAGTACCGCTCCTGCGCATCGCTCAACGTCTGGGCGGCCAGTTGCACATTGCTGCGCGCCACTTCCACCAGTCGCGCGGCAGAGTTCAGATCCAGGAAGGCATCCCGGACATCGGCGTCGATCTGGCCACGCAGATCGCTCAACTGCGCCTTCTGGCTGTTGAGCTGTGCCTGAGCTTGCTTGGCGTCGCCTCGTAGCTTCGCCTCTTCGAACAGCGGTACGGTGGCCGTCCCCACCGCGTCGAAGGTGCCGTGAGAATGGCCGAGGGTGGGACCGATGTCGCCGTAATCGCCGCTGAAGGCGACGGTCGGCAGACGCTCTCCCTTGGCTGCTTTGTGGCTCTCCTCGGCGGCCTTGACCTGCTGTTCCAGCGCCTGCACATCCTTGCGGGTGGCGTAAGCGACCTTCAGCGCGTCGTCCGGCTGGATGTTCTCGAGCGGCGCAAAGGGCAGCCTGTCCGCCAATTCGAACTTCTGCTCCAAAGGCAGACCAACTGCGCGGGCCAGCGCCAGCTTGTCCTTCTCGTAGGCGTTCTGGTCGCGGATCAGCGACTGCTGTTGCGTCTGGTAGTCAACGCGCGCGCGCAGGACATCAAGCTGTGGAGCCGTACCCGCTTCGTGGTTCGCGTTCGCCTGGTCCAGCGACACCTTGCTGGAGGCGACCTGCGCCTGATCGTTCGCGATATTCGCCTCATCAGAGATACAGGCCAGATACGCATATCCAACGCTCAAGGCGACCAGGTTGCGGGCGTCATCGTAGGTCAGCTTCGCGGCCTCGGTAATATGCCTGGCCGCAAGGTAGTTATTGAGCGAAGGCACGCTCAGCAGCGTCCAACTCACGCTCCCACGAACGTCCGTATAGGAGAAAGGGCCGATGATCGATGGGAAGCCGGGAATGTTGAGACCTTGCGCCCGCAGGTTTACCTGCTGCGCGGATTCGGTCAGCGTCCCGTTTATGGTCGGCAGCAGTTTCTGCAGATATTGCAAGCGCTGACCGCCGGCCTGGTTCAAGTTCTGTCCCGACAGGATGATCCCCAGGTTGTTCTTGAGCGCGGTGAGGACGGCATCCTTGATGCCCAGGGGCAGTACACCGGGGGTGACTGGCTGGGTCGCTACACTGCCCTGAAAGCTGCTCTGCGCCGGAGGCTGCGGAACCACGGGGGGCGTAAAGGTGGAACTCGAGGAGCTGCTGTTGCTGCTACCGCTGGAGCCGCTACTGCTGCTTTGGGCAACCACGACATGGGCGCACGCCAGCAATACCAGCGGGGCTACGCCCCAACGGCCACGTAAAAACAGGCTTTTCCTGGAATGCCTTCGGAGAGAAGCAAACATGTTGATCGTCATTTTGGATGCCACATCACCGGCAAGGACTTAAATATTCACGACTTGCCATGATAGATGGAGTTCAGACGGCAGGCCGCTGCCCCGTTGGGGCCGGGCTCGCTGGTATCGATCTAGGCACTCAGCGCGTAGCTTAATGGGAGGTCGCGTGCACGAGGGAACTGGCCAGGGAACACAGCGCTGCGCGGTATGCGCCCCCCACTTGAGCCTCGGTCCACGGGTCGGACGTGGCCTGATGCAACAACTCGCTGGACTCCGGTCCGCTGCGGCCCAGTACGGCGCGGAGCACGAAGACAACGCGCTCGACCGGCCCCAAGCCCTCCAGCCATTTCCGCATCCGGGAGCGGCCAGCGCCGGTGAGCATTGCTTCCAATTGATCACGCGTCAGGCCAGCGGCGCTCAGGTCATCCGTCTCCACACAGCCGCCCAGGTCGGCCGCTGCACTCGGATGCATCTGAGCCGGCCATTTGGCTGCTACATGCGCCAGGGTGCGATGAATGAGGTCGCGGCTGGCGACAGCTCGCGCTACATCGCCTTCGGCACAGGGATCAATCTCAACGTTGGCGACGGTCTGCTCCACCAGTTGCGTGGCCTCGTCCTGGTCGCCGATGAACAACGCCGCGGTCTGATAGAGCTCCCGCGCGGCGGACTCAATCATGCCGCTCTGCGCACAATCACCGGGTGTCTCTGGGGCTGCCTGGGTCTCGAACACAAAGCCTCCGCTTGCCATTAGTTTATCGTTGATCTTCCTATCCTCAGCCCGCGCCGCCCCACAGTCAACGGGCGCGCAGTGAAAGGGTTTTCCTGGCAGCGAGAGGGAATTTCGCGCGGATTTCATCTCGGACCCTGCGCGTATCCTGTATCAATCAGGGGCGACGGCGAACGCGAACCGCTTCCCCAGGGACACGATGCCGCCGAAACACTCCATGCGAGAGCAGCTCTTTTTCAGCCGCGATGAGTCCTGGCTGCGCTTCAACGGCCGGGTTCTGCAGGAGGCCGAGGACGCGAGCAACCCCCTCCTCGAACGGGTCAAATTCCTGGCCATCACTGCCTCCAACCTCGATGAGTTTGTCGAGATCCGCGTCGCCGGCGTCATGCAGCGCATTGAGGATGGCTACAACGAGCCTGGTCCCGATGGGCTGACCCCGGAGCAGACGTTTGAGCGCGACACCTCCGAGTTGCGCACCTTTGTCGAGAGCCAGTACCGCTGCTGGAACGAGTCGCTGCGCCCCTCACTTCATACCGCCGGCATCCGTGTCCTCGATTACAAGGACATGAACGAGGAGCAGCTTCAGCACGCCTCCGATTTCTATCAGCGCGAAGTCGATCCGCTGCTGACCCCGATCACCATCGATCCCGCGCACCCCTTCCCCCGCGTACTGAACAAGGCCCTCTGTCTTGCGCTGCTGCTGCGCAGTAAGCGCAAGTCCGCCGGGGGCGCCGTACTGGGCGTGGTCACCGTGCCTCGGGCGCTGCCCCGCCTCGTACGCGTCCCCTCACCCGACAACAACAGCGACTACATCTTCCTGCATGAACTGATCGAGGCGCATGCGGCGCGCATGTATCGCGGCTACGAGGTTCTCTCCGCTGCCGCCTTCCGGGTGACCCGCAATAGCAATCTCTACCTGCAGGAGGAGGAGACCCGTTCGCTGCTGGAGAGCGTGCGCACCGAGCTGCACAACCGCCGCAAGGGCGACGCGGTACGCCTGGAGATCGAGATGGGCGCCGATCCGGAGATCATCGACCGGCTGCGTGTCAATTTCGAGCTCGACGAGTCGCAGGTGGTGCGGACCGATGGGCCGGTCAACCTCTCGCGCCTGATGACGCTCTACACGGACACGCCCCGGCCCGACCTGAAGTACCCGCCGTTCGTGCC
>JAOAPJ010000157.1 GCA_025462805.1 Acidobacteriaceae bacterium | reverse complement strand
CGATCTCGGTCGCAGGCTTGCCGGAGACCCCAACCTGCCGCCTTGTGGCAAGCTCTTGCCCAGAGTGTGAGCAGACGATGAAATCCGCGAATTTGCGTCCTGGCATGCCTGTCTGACCACAACCCGGTTACGGCGGAGGAGCATCGATGTTGAGTGTCGCCCCGTCTTCCTCCCGGAGGAATGGGAGAAGGCTGCAGAGTGTGGCGGCGACGGCCTCCCCCGGGCGTGGGGCTCCTTCGAGACGCAGGGCTCCTCTTATCAACTGTTCATAAATGAGGAGTTCGTATGACGGCGAGAACGTATTCGTGGTTCGTACATATCTGTGTCGCAGCGCTGGGTTGTTGGATCCTGCCGGCCACAGCCGGGGCACAGTTGTCCTTCCAGTCCCACTCGGTTGTTCGGGCGCCCGACTACACGGCGGTCCCGGTTCACGGCGACTTCAATGGGGATGGCCGCGAGGATCTGTTCGTCACGCACTTCGGCGGTGGTTCGTCCGCGGGCGGCCAGCTTTTTCTCTCGAGTGGAGATGGGACCTATGAAGCTCCCAAGCCACTTCCAGCGGTCAATTTCTCCAGCGACGCTGTGGGGGATTTCAACCATGATGGCAAGCTGGACTTCGCAACGTTCAACTCGGGGATTGTCGTCTATCTGGGAAACGGAGACGGCACCTTCCAGGCGGGCAGATCGATCCCGTCCAGCAATCCGTCGGGGCTCACTCACGTAGCGCTGGTGGCGGCGGACATGAACCACGACAACAAGACCGACCTGGTGCAGGTGCTGGACGGGCCGACCCCGGCGCTGCAGGTGTGGATCAGCAACGGGAATGGCACGTTCAGCAAAGGGCAGACGGTGACGCCGTACAACCCCAACTCGAGCGGCTTCCTGAGTGGCCTGCTGACGGGGGATTTTGACGGGGATGGCAAGCCGGACATCGCGGTGCTGTATGCCTTCGAGGGGCCGACGAGGGTACAGGTCTGGTATGGCGATGGAGCCGGGCACATCGGGGGTCCATTCCTGATTACAGATGGAAACAGGTATGACGATAACGAGTTGGTAGTAGGGGATGTGAACAATGATGGACGCAGCGATCTGATCAGCCGGGCATTCATTTATGGCGTGGGAGGCACGAGCCAATTCATCCCGAAGTTATCGATCTTCACGGGAAATGCGAACCGGACCATAAGCTATAGCTCTATCACGACGGACGCGTGCCCGCTGGGGGCTGCGGTGGCGGATCTGAACGGAGATGGAAAGAACGATCTGACATATTGGGAGAGCCCCTGCAACGGTTCGTCCAACACATCGCTGGTTGTAAAGGAGGGGACGGGGTCCGGCGGGTTCGGGCCGGCGCAGACGATTGCGCAGAGCGTATATGGGTCCTTCGGTGTGCAAGCGTTGCGTAGCTCGCTTGGGACCAGGCCGGATCTCGTGTACTCGCAGTACACGGCGGCGCAAACCAATCCGGGCACGCTGCCACCGTCTGAGGTGGTTCTGCTGTCCAATACCAGCAAGGGCGCATTTCCTGGTTGCGGTGCAACAGTGGCGCAAGGCATCCGCATTTGCACGCCGGGCGCATCCGCCAGCTCACCCGTGAAGTTCTCGATTGGAGCCGCCGGCCCGACCGCGATGCGCACCGCTGCGGTGTGGGTCGATGGGAAGAAGGTTGCGGAGCAACTGGCGCACGCGTTCTCCAACTACTCCTTCCTCGATGCTTCGCTTCCGATCGCGGCGGGCAGCCACGCTGTCACAATCTATGGCACGGGTTGGGACGACACGCTGCAGCAGAGGTCGTTCACGCTCACTGTCGGCAGCGGCGGATCCTGCGCCGCACCCAGCACAGCCGGGGTGAATGTGTGTGCACCGGTGAATGGCTCGACTGTCAGTTCGCCGGTGCAGGTGCTGGCGGCGGCAACCATCACTGGGACGCTGGCGCGCATGGAGGTATGGGTGGATGGCGTGAAGAAGTACACGGAGACCAGCAGCAAGTCCCTGAGCACTTCGATTGCGCTGAGTGCGGGCAGTCACCGCTTTGACATCTACGCCGTGAACACGGCGGGGACGAAGTGGCAGAAGACGGTGACAGCGACGGTGAAGTAGATCCAAGCAGCCGCAAAAAAGCAGAGCCCTCGATCCTGGTCGAGGGCTCTGCCTTTTCCGGCTAGCTACTGCTGCGCGTTGGCGCCGCTGAGGTGGAGCTCACGGGCGAGGATGCCCATGTCCTTGTCGCCGCGGCCGCTGACGTTGATGACGACGATCTGCTCTGGCGAGAGGGTTGGGGCGAGGCGGATGGCTTCGGCGACGGCGTGCGCGCTCTCGAGCGCGGGCACGATGCCCTCGGTGCGGGAGAGAGTGACGGTTGCGTCGAGTGCCTGCTGATCAGTCGCCGAGGTGTAGGTGGCGCGGCCGGAGTCGTGCATGGCGGCGTGTTCCGGACCGACGGAGGCGTAGTCCAGGCCAGCGGAGACGGAGTGGGTGAGCGAGACCTGGCCGTGCGCGTCCTGCAGCACGTACGAGAAGGTACCCTGCAGCACGCCGGGTGAACCGCCGGCGAAGCGAGCGGCATGCGCGCCGAGCTCGCTCGAGCGGCCGCCGGCTTCGACGCCGATGAGCTTCACTTCGGGATCGCGCACGAAGTCGAAGAAGGCGCCCATGGCGTTGGAACCACCGCCGACGCAGGCAATGACGACGGAGGGGAGGCGGCCTTCCTTCTCGAGGATCTGGCGGCGGATCTCCTCACCGGTGATGCGATGGAAATCGCGCACCATGGTGGGGTAGGGATGCGCGCCGAGCACGCTGCCGAGCAGGTAGTGGGTGGTGCGGACATTGGTGACCCAGTCGCGCATGGCTTCGTTGATGGCGTCCTTCAGCGTCTTCGAGCCGGAGGAGACGCCGCGCACCTCGGCGCCGAGCAGGCGCATGCGGTAGACGTTGAGCTCCTGGCGGCGCATGTCCTCTTCGCCCATGTAGACGACGCATTCGAGGCCGAGCAGGGCGCAGACTGTAGCGGTGGCGACGCCGTGCTGGCCGGCGCCGGTCTCGGCGATGATGCGGCGTTTGCCCATGCGCTGCGCGAGCAGGCCCTGGCCGAGGCAGTTGTTGATCTTGTGCGCGCCGGTGTGGAGCAGGTCTTCGCGCTTGAGGTAGAGCTTGGCGCCGCCTAGCCTTTCCGTGAGCCGGTTGGCAAAGTAGAGAGGGGTGGGGCGGCCGGCGTAGTCGCGGAGCAGGGCGTCGAGCTCGGCGCGGAAGATGGGATCGCGCCTGGCCTGCTCGTAGGCGGTCTCGAGCTCCTCGAGCGCGGCCATCAGGGTTTCGGGAACGTAGCGTCCACCGTAGTCACCAAAGCGGCCGGGCCGAATTTGCGTAGGAGTCTGGGTGTCCATCGACGGTCTGCCTCCGTCACTAGAGTATCGCGGGGTCAGGCGTTCTGGCGGGCAGGCCGTGAAGCCGACGTGAGCTCCGCAAAGGCCTCGCGCGCATTGCGAACGAAGGCGGCGACACGCTCCGGGTCCTTGCGGGCGGGCGCTGCTTCAACACCGCTGACGACATCGACTCCCCAAGGCCTGAGGGTGCGGATCGCCTCGGAGACGTTGTCAGGGTTGAGGCCGCCGGCGGCGACGAGGCGGCGCTCTGGCACAGCGGTCTGGAAGGGACCCTGGGCGACCTGCCAGTCATAGCGGATGCCGGTGCCGCCGTAGGCCGATGCCGTGCGGGAGTCGACGAGAATGGCGTCGACGGTGGTGTCCCGGGGACGGTTGGTGAGCTGCTGCTGAAGGTCTGTGCCGAAGGGCAGGACGGCGATGATGCCGAAGGGCGCTGCGTGGTCCCGGGCAGGGAGGTGCTCGCGGAGCCGGCGCGGCAGATCGGGGTCGTGGTCCCAATGGAGCTGGACGCCAGTCAGCCCGGCCTGTTCGACGGTAGTAACGATCTCCTCGAGGGTGGCGTTGACGAAGACGCCGTAGCGATCGACATTGCGCGGCAGAT
>JAOAPJ010000449.1 GCA_025462805.1 Acidobacteriaceae bacterium | reverse complement strand
ATCGGGCCCGGCAAAGACTAGCCGCCATGCAGGATCGGCAGCAAGGCTGGCAGCGAAGGCGTCGATGAGCAGATCGCAGCCCTTCTTTCGGTGCAATCGGCCCATGAAGAGCACGATGCGGTGCCCTCGTAATTGGGGAAAGCGCGAGAAGGAGTGGCCGTCCTCCGCGGCTGGCGGTGCCAGAGAGCCCAGTCCAATGACGACGCCTTTGGCGCGATACAGCGCGAACGACTGCGCCGCAAGCCGCCGCTCTTCCTCGCAGGTGAAGAGTACGGCGCGCGAATCGCGTAAGACACGGTAGTCGGCCCAGGGCCAGTAGAGCCATTTTTTCAGGTGCTTCAGGGGAAAGCGGCGCTTGAACCACGGGTCAAGCATGCCGTGGGGAAAGACATAGTACGGAGTGGAACTGCGAGCGAGCGCCCGCCAGGTGCCGAAACTGTGGTACTGCCATAGGCCGTGCGCGATCACCACGTCGTAGTTTGCATGATTCTGTCGCATCCACGGGACAAAAGCTGGCGCGTACGCGTAACCTCCGCGGCCCGGCCCGAGCGCGTACGTCGTCAGCGGAAAGCCGCGCACCTCAGGGTCATCGGGGTCGTCGAGCGAGGCGACCTCGGTGATGTGGCCGGCGCGCTGGTGGACGGCTGAGAGGCTTCGGACAGCCTCCACCGGGCCGCCACCGGCTGCACGGATCGAGGAAATGACGTGAAGGAGTTTCATCAGTAAGAAAGCGGTTGGCTTTTTGGGGTGCTTCGGCGATTGTACTGTGGCGGTGCGGATGGTTCTGGAACCAGGGAATCTGCCAGTTCTCACGCATCTGGAATACTTGGTGTGCATCCTTGTAATTGACAGCAGCCAGCCCGGGGACCTCTGCACATCGCCCCTCGGGAACTGCAGGATGAGGAGAAAGATACGTGGCCCAACCGATGTCTGATGCCCTGGTGTTCTTTGGCGCGACAGGCGATCTGGCATTCAAGCAGATCTTCCCCGCGTTGCAGCGGCTGGCCAAACGCGACAAGCTGAAGGGCCCTATCATCGGTGTCGCCAAGTCCGGGTGGACCCTGAATGACTTCAAGAGGCGAGCTCGAGAGAGTCTCGAGACGCATGGCGGCGTTGATCCGGAGGGTTACGGCAAGCTCATGGCGCAGTTGCGCTATGTGGACGGTGACTACGCCGACATTGAGACGTTCCGTCAAGTTCGCAAGGAGCTTGCGGATGCGAAGCACCCGATTCACTACCTGGCCATCCCGCCCAGCCTCTTCGGCCGCGTACTGGAGCAGTTGAAGCAGTCCGGATGCGCCGATGGCGCCCGTGTTGTGATCGAGAAGCCGTTCGGTAACGACTTGGAATCCGCCATTGAGCTGAACGAGATCGTGCATCGAGTCTTCGACGAGAAGGACGTGTTCCGTATCGATCACTATCTGGGGAAGAATGCGGTTCAGAACCTGATCTTCTTCCGCTTCACGAACTCCTTCATTGAGCCGATATGGAACCGTCAGTATGTGGAGAGCGTGCAGATCACAATGGCGGAGAGCTTTGGAGTGCAGGGGCGCGGCGCATTCTACGATGAGACGGGAGCGATCCGAGACGTGCTGCAGAACCACCTGATGCAGTTACTGAGCAACGTTGCGATGGAGCCGCCCATCGGGTCCGGCGCCGAGGCGCTGCGCGACGAGCGCACCAAGGTGCTGAGAGGGGTGCAGTGCTTGGAGCCGGCGCAGGTCGTGCGCGGTCAGGTTGAGGGGTATCTCGACGAAAAGGGCGTTAGGCCCAACTCGCAAGTCGAGACATACGTGGCGTTGAAAGTCTGCATCAACAGTTGGCGGTGGAAGGATGTGCCGTTCTATATCCGGGCGGGAAAGGCGCTGCCAGTGACGGCGACCGAAGTAGTGGCCCGCCTGCGACAGCCGCCAGCGATCTTCTCCTTCGACCCACCCCCGCCAAACTACGTGCGCTTTCGGGTTAGCCCAGACATGACCATCGGGCTTGGTGTCTTCGTAAGGCAGCCCGGTGAGACGCCACGCGGCGTCCCCGTGGAGATGCTGGCGACGCAGCACACGAACCCGGAAGACGTGCTGCCCTATGAAGAGCTACTGGCGGACGCTATTATGGGCAATCAACAGCGATTCGCGCGTGTCGACTACGTGGAAGAGGCTTGGCGCATCCTCGATCCATTGCTGAAGAACCTGCCGCCAGTGCATCCGTATAAACCTGGTACATGGGGCCCGGAAGAGGCAGAGAAGCTGGTCGCGGCTGATGGCGGTTGGCTGAACCCGGACTAGACGGCCCGACCTGCCGCTGCTCCAGAGGCCCAGGCCCATTGAAAGTTGCAACCGCCAAGGTGACCTGTGACATCCACTGCTTCTCCGATAAAGTAGAGACCGGGTACCCGGCGGCTTTCCATGCTCTGTGCAGAGAGCTCGGCCGTCGATATGCCACCTGCTGTGACTTCGGCCTTGGCATAGCCCTCTGTGCCTCCCGGCCTAATCCGCCAGTGATGCAGCTCGTCTTCCGCCCTCGCAAGTGCGGCGTTGCTCCACCCCTTTGGGGTATGCATCTGCGCCCATCGATCCGCGAGCCGCTGCGGTAGCAAGGCGCGCAACGCGGTACGAAACGCGGATGGATTGCGTCCATCCGGCCGCGCCCGGAGCAGCTCCAAGCAGTCGGCGTCAGGCGCAAGATCGATGTCGATGGACTGTCCCGCGTGCCAATACGAAGAGACCTGCAAGATGGCTGGGCCGCTGAGCCCGCGATGGGTGAATAGCAGCTTCTCGCGGAAGCGTGTATTCCCGCTGGAGGCGATCACCTCCGTCGAGAGTCCCGTCAGGTCGCCATAGCGCGCCACGTCTGCCGGCTCCCAGGTCAGCGGGACGAGCGCCGGCCGGCATGGCTCGACGGCAATGCCGAACTGCGCAGCCAGACGATAGGCGAGGTCGGTTGCTCCCATCTTCGGAATTGACAGGCCGCCAGTGGCCACGATCAGCGTCTGGGCGCGATATCGTGCGTTCGCAGTGCGAACTACGAAGGCGTCCCGTCGCTCCAAATGAACGACATGTTCGTTCAGGATGATGCGAACTCCCGCCTCGCGACATTCCGTCTCGAGCATGGCGACGATGTCACGCGCAGATCGGTCGCAGAAGAGTTGCCCAAGCGTCTTCTCGTGATGGGAGATGCCGTGGCGTTCTACCAGCAAGATGAAGTCATTGGGTGTATAGCGCGCCAGGGCGGAGCGTGCAAAGTGCGGGTTGGCTGACAGAAAGTTCTCTGCCGTGCAGTGAAGATTGGTGAAGTTGCAGCGGCCGCCACCGGAGATCAGAATCTTCTTCCCAACCCGTTCTGCATGATCGAGTACAACGACCCGCCGCCCACGCTGCCCGGCAATCATCGCTGCCATCAGTCCTGCGGCGCCGGCGCCGAGCACCAGAACGTCGCAGGACGGAACTTGCTCGGATAGTTGGG
Organism: Acidobacteriaceae bacterium; assembly: GCA_025462805.1. Next base: position 489 of record JAOAPJ010000449.1, on the reverse strand, counting down.
TTGTGATTGCCATGCGGGTCTGGGTCCATTATCGGCGGCCTTAATGCCCGTCCTACCCATAGCCATGGTCGAGCACCAGATTCGTGACTTCAAGCTGGAGCTCGCACCGATGCGATCCGGGAACACAACCGGAACAAGACTCTGGCTGCGAGGAACCTTCAGATCTTCCGTGCTTATCTCGATCGCCTGATCCGTCCGACAGGAACCGCCCTCCTAGAGCACTTCCAGCTGGCCCCGGTGCACAGGACCGGTGAACTGGGAACAGCGTTAGCACAGCGGAAGCCATTGCGTCCGCAGTTCCGCTCCCGGGCGAGATCCACTCGAGGCCATGCTGCACGATGTCAGGTTCACGATGCGATCCAGGAGTTCCAGCCTTTACAGATTACGGAGCATCGCGCCGTTCTCCTCGCATTGCTTGTTTCGGGGTTCTCAGCATCGTCATCTTTCGCGGAGTGCAGCTCCGTCTGGATGAAGCACTATTTGCGTTGG
>JAOAPJ010000137.1 GCA_025462805.1 Acidobacteriaceae bacterium | reverse complement strand
CGGGACTCTCGAAATTGCGTCGGGTTCGCGCGGTTGCGCATCACTTGTAACGAGGTTGCAACATCCCCGCAGGTTGGGCGCTGGTTTGTGACCAGCGCAGCGAACCGGCTGCAGCCCGAATTGCTTTCAACATCCCCGTTCGGCGCCTCACGGCAGCTGGACTGAAGGCGGAAGACGAATGGAACTGCTGGTTGAAGATGCCATTGCTGACGTGCGTCTCGCGGACGCCGTATCTGGCGAATCCTGCTCGCTTGAGAACTATCTCACCCTGCCCGACAACACGATGGATGCGCGGATCGCAGCCGCTCGAGCCAAGCTCGGCGATACGACTATCCTGCTGGGCCACCACTATCAGCGCGACGAAGTGATCCGTTTCGCGGACTATACCGGCGACTCGTACCGGCTTTCGAAGATTGCCGCAGAGACCGACGCAAAGTACGTCGTCTTCTGCGGCGTGCATTTCATGGCAGAGAGCGCGGACGTGCTCGGGAAAGCGGGGCAGCAGGTTATCCTGCCCGATCTCAACGCAGGCTGCTCGATGGCGGACATGGCGGAGATCGGCCAAGTAGAGGACTGCTGGGAGTCGCTCGAAGGTGCGGGGCTGGGCGCAGAGAGGGTCCTGCCGCTTACCTATATGAACTCGACCGCGGCGATCAAGGCCTTCTGCGGGGAGCGCGGGGGCTTGGTCTGCACCTCCTCCAATGCCGCGTCCGCCTTTCGCTGGGCCTTCGAGCGTCGTGAAAAGATCCTGTTCCTCCCCGATCAGCATCTAGGCCGCAATACCGCTTTTGCCATGGGCATTCCTTTGAGCGAGATGGTGGTTTGGGATCCGTGGCAGATCAACGGCGGCGTTGCGCCGGAACGGCTGCGTGCGGCTAAGGTCATCTTGTGGAAGGGGCACTGCTCCGTCCACCAGCGGTTCCTGCCTAGCCATGTCGATGCCATGCGGGCGAAGTATCGGGGTGTGCAGGTGATTGTGCACCCGGAATGCCGCTGGGATGTCTGCCAGAAAGCGGACGCTCTGGGTTCGACGGAGCGGCTGATCGAGCTCGTCGATGAGGCCCCGGAAGGGAGCATCTTCGCGATCGGGACGGAGATTCACCTGGTGAACCGGCTGGCGAGGAAGTACGCGCCGAAGGGCAAGCTGGTGATGACGCTGGATGATACGGGCTGCCTGTGCACGACTATGTATCGGATCTCGCCCCAGCACCTGGCGTGGGCGCTCGAAAACCTGGTAGAGGAACGAGTAGTGAATCGTATCCAGGTGGACGACAATGTCAAACACTGGGCGAAGGTCGCGCTGGACCGTATGCTGGAGATGGGTACCGGCGCGAAGGCGCCCTCGGTTGAGGTTCCGCCCGCGGTCGCGCGAAGGAGTGCATGAAGATCTTCAGCCTGGAAGAGGCCAATGCCCTGATTCCAGTCGTCGAGTCGCTTCTGGATCGCGCCATCGGTGCGAAGGAAGAGGCGGAGCGTCTGGATGGGGAGATGCAATTGCTGCGCCACCGCATCTTCCTGGCGGGCGGTATGACGGTGGATGTCGGCGGCGTCCAACGCAATCGCAAAGAGACAGAGGCGCAACTCCAGACAGCTAAGGATGCACTTGGAGAAATCGGATCTATCGGCGTCCAAGTAAAGGACTTAGATACTGGCCTTCTCGATTTCCCCACGCGGGTAGATGGAGAGCTGGTGCTGCTCTGCTGGCGTCGCGGCGAGACCCGTATTGAGTACTGGCATACGCTGGAGGCGGGGTTCCGCGGGCGTCAACCGCTGGACGAGCGCTTCGGTCGAGGCTGGCGCGAGCGGCCCAACTGAATGTTCTGTTTTGTAGGGAATTGACACGCTTCAATAACTACTTTCCAATAACAACATGTCGACTGCACACACGGCGGAGCATACCGGGTCCTTTCGTGATCTGTGTGCTGCGCACGGCATCGCCGTCACGCATCAGCGCCAGGTGCTGTTTGAGGTGATGCAGAGCATTCCCGGACACCCCAGCCCGGAAGAGGTGTATGCGCGCGTACAGGAGCGCATTCCGTCCATATCGCTTGCCACCGTGTACAAGAACATCCATTTATTCATCGCGAGCGGATTGTTTCGCGAGGTGAGTCTTCACCACGGTTCTCTGCGTGTGGAGATGAACGATCGTCCGCACCACCACATGGTTTGCACCCAGTGCAAGGCGATTTTTGATCTGGACGAGGAGCAACTCGGCACCCTGACGCAGCCCCGGATGTTGCCTGACGGCTTCCTGGCGGAGCGCTACTCGGTGGACGTTCTGGGACGCTGCGCCGCCTGCCAGACAGCCGGATAGTCGTTCTTTTCACAACCGTTTCGAACGCTTCTTCATCCTAGCGCGTCCACATGCAGGACATCTGGCCGTATCGATGAGGCCGACGTTTAGGATGGTGGCATGTTCGGCAGATGGCTATTCACTGGCTGCAGCCTGGCGGGGATGTTGCTGCTTGCCGGATGCGGCAGCTTTTTCAGCAATGGCACAAGCGGCGGGGGTGGGGGCAGCACAGTAGCCAGCTACGCCTACGTCGGGACGCAGACGGGAGTGCTGGCCAGCTACTCCGTGTCGTCCACCGGCGCGCTTGCGGGCCTCTCCGGCTCCCCCTTTCAGCTTGCTACGGCCGCCATTACGGGGCTGGCGGTGAACCCTACAAACAGCTTCCTGTATACGGGTGTCTCCGGGGTCGGCATCTTTGGCCTCAGCATCAACAGCACCACTGGGGTTCCCTCGCTGATCAACACCAGCGCACTGGCGACTGACGTGGATCCATCTGCGGTTGCAGTCGATCCAGCGGGCACTCACCTGCTGGTGGCGGGCATCGCAAACGGCGTCCCTGCTGTGGGCGAGTACACCATCAACTCCGACGGTACGCTGAGTCCGATGACGGGCTCGCCCGTAACGATTGCCCTGCCGAACGGGGCCAACATCGCCAATGCCTTGATAACAAATATCGCGGTAGCGCCCAACAGCAGCTTTGTTTTCGTCACGCTTGGCCAGCTTGGGGTAGCGCTCATGCCCTTTACCACCACAGGCGGCTTATCGGCGAATACAAGTGTGGTCACTCCGAAGACCAGCGGCAATGTCTCCAATCAGGATCTTGGCCTTGCAGTGAATCCGGCCAGCACCGTGCTGTTTGTGGGCGAGACCAATGCCGGCATTCGGGCATTCACCATCGCATCGAACTTTCCAGAGCTCAGCGGCTCACCGTTTGCCGCGGGAGGTCAGCCCCGCTCCCTCGTTCTCGATGGAGCAGGGGACCGACTGTACGCAGCGAATACCACTGACAGCACCATCAGCGGGTACACCGTGGCAGCCTCGGGCACGCTCACGCCGCTCACCGGCTCACCGTACTCCTCCGTCGGCCCACAGCCATACTGGTTGACGCTGGACAAATCAAAGACCTTTTTGCTGGATGCGAACCTGGGCGGCAGCCCAAACGTGCAGCTCTTCTCTTTTGACGCGACGACCCCCGGCAAGCTGGATCCTGGCGCGACAGTGACGAACCTGAGTACGGCGTCCGTGGTGGTCAGCACGCACTAGACTCCAGATCGGAGCGCAGGGCCGGACGTCTCATGGCTGCGCGCCCTGGTTGGTATTGCCCTCGTCACTTGATATAGCAGCAGTTACTTGATGCGGCCGTTGAGCTCGTTGGGAAAGAAGGCGCCCCGCCCTTGTAGACGATGCTCAAGACCTCTTGCGCGTGGGCGAGAAGGTGATGCTGTTCGCATCCGGATCGACGATCTTGGCCGCGCGGGTCGATTCATTGTCCGCAACTCATCGGTCGCGGTGGCGCCGCCGGCTGTCGAGGGATGCACGAGCTGCAGCCATCGGATCGGTCGGATTTCAGAATCGAAGAACTCTTCAGAGTGGTCAGCAGAAGGACTCGTTGATGACACTGCAATGCTTTTGATGGGCGCGTAGCGATCGCGTGTCCCACCTTCGGTACTCGCCAGCTTGCGGTCGTGCCTGTATACCTGAGACAGATCGTGGTGGAACAACGAGGGAACAGGCGAAGCTCCCCGCCCGCGTCACGCCTGGCGGGGCTGTTTGGGATTGTGGCAAAGGGGCCGCCGGCGCAGTGGTTGCGAGCGGCTATGCTCGCCCTAGGGTGCGCGGCGATGCTGGCCGGCTGCCATCGGCCGAACGCAAGCAAGGCGGAGGTGGTGTATGTCGCCGCTAAGCAGGCCTGGCTCCGCGACCGAATCGCCCCCGTATCCAGCAAAGTTGAACAGGTGAACAACGGCGAGGAGCTGACGGTGCTTGGGCGGGAGCGTCGCTTCGTCAGCGTGCGCACGCCCAGTGGTAAGACCGGGTGGCTTGAGGATCATGCCGTAATCGACCGGCCGACGTACGATGCCTTCCAGGCGTTGAGCCGCGATCATGCCAAGGATGCGGTTGTGGCTACCGGCGTTCTGCGGGACGAAATCTTCGTACACCTCTCGCCGGGCCGCGACACGGAACGATTGTTTCTCCTGCCGGAAGGAGACAAGCTGCAGCTCCTCCAGCGGGCCAGCGTGGAGAAGCTCACAGCGGAGCAGGCGTTCCGCGCGCAGCAACAGAGGGCTGCAGATAGCCGTGCTGAATCGGCCGCCGCGCGGCTCCAGGAGCTGATCGCCAAGGGGAAGGGACCAACGCCGCGAGGGCCTATAGAGGTGGGAAAGCCGCCAGCGCCGCCGACTGCCCCGGACGCGGCATTCGTACCCGCTCCGAAAGCCGTGGATCCGAACGCGCCGCCACAGCAGTTTGAGGATTGGTGGCTGGTGCGCGACAGCCGCGGTCAGGTTGGATGGTTGCTGGCCAGGCGGCTGGATGTGGATGTACCGGACGAGGTCGTGCGATATGCAGAGGGGCAGAAGATCGTGGGTGCCTACCTGCTGGC
>JAOAPJ010000126.1 GCA_025462805.1 Acidobacteriaceae bacterium | reverse complement strand
GGCTATGCGCTTCGGCATGGGTGTGCGATTCGTCGGCCGGCTCCAGGTACCTGAATTTCAACGCTTATTCATCCAACACGCGTTTGCGAGCGGCTCTCTGTGTTTCGTGACATCATGCACTGCACCTCGGCGCATCTGAAGCAGCAAGAGGGTTCGAGCGATGGATACGAGAATGCTGGTTGCGGTTGTCCTGATTGGAGTGGTCGCACTACTACTCGTCACCGCTGTGGTGATGATTCTACGAAGGCGCAAGAGTGAGCAGTTGAAGCAGCGTTTCGGCACGGAGTACGACCGTGCCGTCCAGGAGCAAGGGGATCCTCGGCTAGCTGAGGCCGTTCTGGAAGAGCGAACCAAGCGTGTCGAGACGTTCTCGCTGCATTCGCTGAGCCCGGCTGACCGGGAAGCCTATGCCATCGAGTGGGCAGCGGTACAGAGGCGGTTTGTCGATGACCCCGGGGCCGCTGTGGGCTCAGCGGACCGGCTGGTATCGCGAGTCATGACAGACCGCGGCTATCCCATGACCAACTTCGTGCAACGTGCCGATGACATCTCCGTGAGTTACCCGGCGGTGGTGCAGAACTATCGCGCGGCGCACGATATCCACCTGAAGAATGAAGAGGGCGCCGCAACCACAGAAGAGCTGCGCCGGGCCATGGTGCACTATCGATCACTCTTCGACGAAGTGCTCGAGAAGGGAACTGTGACCACGATGGAGAGGAAGAAAACGGGGGTGGCGCATGGACGAGCTTCGTAACAACGGCGGAACTGTATCCTCTGATCCCGCGGAATCCGAGGGCGCTCGAGCCAAAGCGACCGAGACTGCTGCAGGAGATCAGGGCGGCGTCGAGACCATCGCGCGAATCCCGGTTTCTCGCAGCGTCATCATCGATGAGCGCCAGCAACCACTGCCACCATCCGACGCCACATCGACGTCCTCCACCAGGGCAAACCCCACCGGGGCCACTCCAGCTCCGGGCAGTTCTGGAGCACAGGCTGCTGCAGGTGAAGGGCAGGCTGGCCGGGAGACTGGCTCCCAATCCACAAAGGCGATGTCAGTCCCAACCGCAGACGATCGGTCAGCGGAACAGGCCATGGGCGCGCTCTTTCCGCAGGGGGAGCTGCAGCAGTTCCGTGTCCGCTGGGACCAGGTGCAGGCGTCGTTTGTGGATGATCCGCGCCGCGCGGTGCAGGGGGCCGATAACCTGGTTGCGAGCATGGTGAAGCGCATTGCTGAACAGTTTGCCGAGCAGCGCGGGAAGCTGGAGGGCCAGTGGAGCCGGGGAGATGACGTGACAACGGAGGAACTACGCCGGGGCCTGCGCCAGTATCGCGCCTTCTTCGAGCGGCTGCTCTCGATGTAATTGCGGAAGCAGGGAAGCAGGAAGTCGAGCCGCCACTACCCGAGCGCCGGAGCTCTACCCTTACTTCAGGGGGTAGAGCTTCATATCCCGGAAGTAGACCTCAGCGCCTTCCGACTGGAAGAGAATCTTGCCGTCCGTTGGAAACGGATCTGTGCCCTCATTGGCCAGCTTGCCATTGACATACTGGCGGATTGTGTTGCCCTGGGTCACCAGTTCGAGAACGTTCCATTGGCCGTGCGGCCGTTCCACTTCGCCTACCGGGTCACGGTAGCCCACGACGTTCTTCCACGGCCCCTTGCCGAAACGGTCGATCTTCAGCGCAGTGCCCGGAGGGCCGGTGACGCGCTTGCCGTCGCGGCCGGTAAGGGCGGCGCCGTCCGTCATCCAGAAGTCGCCGGTGCCGCCTTCAACGATCTGAAACTCGATAGAACGGGGCCACACCTTCTGCTCGCCCTGGATGTTGTAGAGGATGCCGCTATCGCGGGCCATGCCGGCCCGTTCGCCATAGGTGCCCTCGCCCCACTTGAACTCCGCACGCAGGTAGAAGTCGTGAAAGGGCTGCTTGGTGATGAGATAGCCGAACTCTTTGCCGGAGACGTGAATGACGCCGTGCTCCACGGTGAAGACATGCTCAGGATCAGAGTTCAGCCCTTTCGTCTTCAGAAAGCTGTCGAAAGCGCCGAGGCCATGGCCGTCAAAGAGCACCACTGCAGGGCCGTGCGGAGGGATCGAGGGTTTATCAGCGGCTTGGCTGATGAAAGTGAGGCAGCCGATTCCAAAGAGGGGCAGTGCGAATTTCCAGGTGTGGTTGCGTGGCATGTTCAGTGTGGAGGCTCCTGATTTGGAAGTTTAGGGACGGTCACGAATGGTGGCGCCCCAATCTGCTGGACTTAGGTCACGTGCGTGGCGGGAGAAGAGCCAGCGATGGCCTTCGCAGTCCTGCGCGTCGTACTGGAATTCGCCGTACACGGTCTCACGCGGTTCCTCGAGAATGACGGCTCCCGCGGTCTTCGCCTTTGCGCAATGCTGCTCCACGTCTTCAATGAAGATAGTGAGCGTCTGAGGAACGAAGGCGCGCTGCGCAGACGGCAAATCCGCGGCCGGCTGATGCAGCATGACGAACGCAGTGCCGAGGAAGAGTTGTGCGCCGCTCGTCGGGTCGCCGTAGCGATAGTGCTCTGCAAATCCAAAGACCCTAATCAACCAGGCAATGGCGCTGGGCAGGTCCCGATAGACGACATGCGGGAGGACCGTGTCCACGGGGACCGACCGATTCGACACC
>JAOAPJ010000119.1 GCA_025462805.1 Acidobacteriaceae bacterium | reverse complement strand
GGGTGGACTGGCAGTGGATGCTGAACGGCGGCGACACGCTGTCGATGGGATGGCTGCCGGAGCAGGGCTTCCTGAGGCATCGCTGGGATATCTATGCCGAGCTGACCACGATGTACCTGATGGCGATCGCCTCCCCGACGCACCCGATAACGGCGGCGAGCTGGGAGGCACTGCAGCGGCCCATCGTGCCGTACGGCGGCATCGACTACATCACGGGCGTGGCGCCGCTGTTCATCCACCAGTATCCGCAGGCGTGGTGCGATTACCGCGACATCCGTGACAAGCACGCGAACTATTTCACGAATTCGATCGCTGCGACGCGAGCTCATCAACTGTGGTGTCTGGTGCAGGGGCAGAAATTTCCCTGGATCGACCAGGATCTGTGGGGCATCAGTGCTTCAGACTCACGCCAAGGCTACCGGGTATGGGGCGGGCCGCCGGATATGGGGCAGCCGGACGGAACGCTAGTGCCGTGTGCGTGTGCAGGGTCGGTGGTGTTTCTGCCGGCAGAGTGCGCGCATGTGCTGATGAACATGCGGCAGCGGTACGGGGACCGTGTGTATCAGCGGTATGGGTTCGTGGATGCGTTTCAACCGAAGGCCGGCTGGTTTGCGGAGGATGTGATCGGGATCGATGTGGGGATCGGGCTGCTGATGGCGGAGAATCTGCGAACCGGGTCGGTGTGGGAGTACTTCATGAAGAACCGCGAGATCCAGCATGCGATGCACGATTGCAGCTTCCGTCCGGATCCGGATGCGAACTCGCAGGTGCTGTGAGCGGCAGGTACCCGCCTCCAGCTTCCAGCCCCTAGCTAGAGCCGTTGGCTGCGAGCAGCGGCTTCGCTGTGAACGTGTGGTGAATTTCGTTCGCGTTGATTGTGGCGAGGGTCGTCGACGCACGAGGATGACAGGGCTGGGGGGCATTTGAGCGGACAGCAGGCGGTGTACCGATGGATCGATGGAGATGGTGAAGCGCCGGGAGCTCCGGGCCTGGAGCCGCGCTGGACCTCGAGCCAGAAGGATGTGGTGGGCACGGCCTATTCCACGTCGAGCAAGATCTGGTGGACGATCTCGCACGGTACGGTGAACGAGATCTATCACCCGACCATCGACAGCCCGCAGATACGCGATCTGGAACTGCTGATCACGGATGGCGAGAGCTTCGTGCATGAAGAGAAGCGCGACCTGGAGCAGGAGTTCTCGTATCTGGCGCCGCATGCGCCGGCGGTGGGCATCGTCAACCGCGATCCCGAAGGCCGATACACGATCACCAAGCGGATCATCAGCGACCCGCATGCGCCGGTGCTGCTGATGCATGTGAAGGTGGAGGCGGAGCCGGAGTTATTGCGCAAGCTGAAGGTGTATGCGCTGCTGGCGCCGCATCTGGAAGTCGGCGGCGCGGACAACAACGGGCGCGTACTGGATGTGGCGGGAAGACGGATGCTGCTGGGGTGGAAGGGCAACTCCGCGCTGGCCATGGCGGTGGATGGCGGCTTCACGGCGGCGAGCTGCGGCTTCGTCGGGACCAGCGACGGCTACCAGGACGTAACGCGGCACTATGGCATGGAGTGGCACTATGGCTCCGCGTTGAACGGAAACATCGCGCTGACTGGTGAGATCGAGGTAGCCGATCGCCCGGAGTTCCTGCTGGCGGTGGGGTTCGGGCCGGCACCGCACTCGGCATTGACGCGCACGGTGGGATCACTGAATGTGCCGTTTGAGCAGCAGCTGGAGCGTTTCATTTCGCAGTGGGAGCGGGTGCGCCCGGTGACGCGGCTGGCCGGGGCGGCGCAGGATGGCGGACGTCTGCTGGACATCAGCTATCGGGTGCTGCTGACCCACGAGGACAAGAACTTTGCCGGCGCGTTTATCGCGTCTGCGTCGATTCCCTGGGGGCAGGCGAGAACGGACAGCGATCTGGGCGGATATCACCTGGTGTGGACGCGCGACATGACCCAGACGGCGACCGCGCTGCTGGCGTGCGAGCAGAGATCGAGCGCGATGCGGGCACTGACGTACCTGGCGTGCACGCAGAAGACGGATGGCGGCTTTCCGCAGAACTTCTGGGTCAACGGCGCGCCCTACTGGTCGGGCGTGCAGCTGGACGAGACGGCGTTCCCGATCATCCTGGCGTGGCGGCTGTGGAAGCTGGACTCGCTGGGCGTCTTCGACCCGCTGGCGTTCATTGAGCGGGCCGCGGCGTTCCTGGTGCGGCATGCACCGGTGACGCAGCAGGAACGATGGGAGGAGTGTGCGGGTTACTCGCCATCGACGCTGGCGGCGGTGATTGCAGCGCTGATCTGCGCGGCGGATCTGGTGCGGACACGGCATCGGCCGGAGCTGGCGACATTTCTGGAAGAGCAGGCGGACTGGATCGAGTCGCACCTGGAGGATTGGACGGTAACCACTGACGGCGTGCTGCTGCCCGAAGTGAAGCAGCATTACATGCGGATCCGCCCGGCCGAAGCGCCGGGGCAGGAGCCTTATATGCACATGGGGCCAGGGACGGAGCAGTTCAACATCGCGAACCGCGGGCCCGGCGAGCGGTACCGCTTCGAGGCGCGCGAGGTGGTGGATGGCGGGTTCCTGGAGCTGGTGCGCTACGGCGTGCGGCGGGCGGACGATCCCATCGTGGTCGCGACGGTGCGGGTGGCCGACGCGGTGCTGCGTCACGAGATGCCCCAAGGACCCGGCTTTCGCCGCTACAACCACGATGGCTATGGGAATCATCCCGATGGCGCGCCGTTTGACGGGTGGGGGCAGGCGAGCTGCTGGCCGCTGCTGACGGGCGAGCGCGCGCACTACGAGCTGGCGGCGGGGCGGGATGTCTCGGGGCTGATCAAGACGCTCGAGGGCTTCGGTTCGAACGGCGGGATGCTGGCCGAGCAGGTGTGGGACACCGCGGACTGCCCGGACTGCGGAATGGTCCAGGGGCGCCCGACCGGCTCCGCGATGCCGCTGGTGTGGGCGCACGCGGAGTATGTGAAGCTGCTGCGCTCGGCGACGGACAAAAGGGTCTTCGACCGCATCGAGCCGGTGGCGGAGCGGTATGCGCGACCGCGCTCGCGAGCCGACATAGAGGTGTGGCGGCGGGACCGGCCGGTGGCGAGCATAGAGGCCGGGCGCCGGCTGCGGGTGGAAGCCCAGGAGTTCTTCGAGCTGCGTTGGTCGTCGGATAGCTGGAAGACGGTCGAGACTGCGCGATCGATACCGGTGGCCAGTGCCGGTTTTTATGCGGATGCCTTGCCGGGAAAGGGCGAGCGCGTGGAGTTCACGATGTTCTGGCCAGAGCGCGGCCAGTGGGAGGGGCGGAACTATTCTGTTGCCGTCGAGCGCTGAGGGACTGCAGGCGGCGAGTGACAACCGCAGAAAACGGCAGAGGGCCGGAGATGAATGCGATGCCGGAGACGTGCAGAAGGGCGAGGAGCAGCTTACGCAGTTGCTGCGTGCGCGATGCAGAAAGGGTGACGAAGGCTGTCTCGCGAAGGGCCTTGAAGACGAGTGTGGCGGTTATCAGGAGTAGAGGAGAAGGGCGCTTGGGGCGTATAAAGAAGCGCTCACGCGAAGCATGTAGAGTGGAATGTATGGCGCAGTTTAGCGCTGCGCAGAGGTTCGTAGCCGGCTAGAGATTTGATTCAGAGGCGCCCGTCCGCAGAGCGGCACATGAAGGGAATGGAGCCGCAGAGGCAATGGGGCGCTACCAACATCGCGAAAGAGAGGCGAGCCCGCACATGAGTGATATTCAGCAAACAGCGATCAACGCACTGCGCTTCCTGGCAGTCGATGCCGTGGAGAAGGCCAAGAGCGGCCACCCCGGCGCCCCGCTGGGCGATGCGCCGATAGCCTATCTGCTCTTCCACAAGTACATGCACCACAACCCGAAGAACTCGAAGTGGGCGAACCGCGACCGCTTTGTGCTGTCGAACGGGCATGCGTCGGCGCTGTTGTATGGCGTGCTGCACCTGACCGGCTACGACGTGACCATCGATGACCTGAAGGGATTTCGTCAGTGGCACTCGCGCACGCCGGGGCATCCCGAGTACGGCGACACGGATGGGGTGGAGGTGACGACCGGTCCACTGGGCCAGGGCTTCGCGATGGGCATCGGGATGGCGACGGCGGAGAAGCATCTGGCCGCGGTGTACAACAAGCCGGGATACGACGTGGTGGATCACTACACGTACATCCTCTGCGGCGATGGCGACCTGATGGAGGGCGTGTCGCATGAGGCGGCATCGCTGGCCGGGACGCTGGCGCTGGGCAAGACGATCGTGCTCTATGACGACAACCTGATCTCGCTGGATGGACCGACGGAGCTCTCCTTTACCGAGGACGTGTTGAAGCGCTTCGACGCGTACCACTGGCATACGCAGATCGTGGAAGACGGCAACGACCTCGAGGCCATCGGCAAGGCGATTGAGGCGGCGAAAGCAGTGACGGACAAGCCATCGATGATCGCGGTGCGGACGGTGATCGGCTATGGCAGCCCCAAGGCGGGCACCAACAAGGCGCATGGTGAAGCGCTGGGCCCGGAGGACACGAAGAAGACCAAGGAGAACCTGAACTGGCCCTCCGACAAGAGCTTCTACGTGCCCGAGGATGCGGCGAAGCACTGGCTAGAGGCAGTGGACAAGGGCGCGAAGGAAGAGAAGGAATGGCAGGCGCTGTTCGCGAAGTACGAGAAGGAGTTTCCCGAGCTGGCGGCGCAGTTTCGGCGCACAGTCTTCGATCAGAAGCTGCCGGATGGCTGGGAGAAGTCGCTGCCGGTATTTGAGGCGGGCGGCAAGCCGATGGCCACGCGCACGGCGGGGAATACGGTGATGAATGCCTTCGCCAAGGTAGTGCCGGAGGTCTTCGGCGGCGCGGCGGACCTGACGACGTCGACCAAGACGATCTTCAAGGACAGTGCGAACTTTCATGTGGATCCGGCGGGGCGCAACCTGTTCTTCGGCGTGCGCGAGTTCGGCATGTGCGCCATGGTGAATGGCATGTCGGTGCACGGCGGAGTGATTCCATACGGCTCGACCTTCTTCAACTTCGTGGACTATGCAAAGCCCGCTGTGCGCATTGCCGCGATCATGAAGTCGCATTCCATCTTCGTGTTCACGCACGATTCAATCGGCCTGGGCGAGGATGGACCGACGCACCAGCCGATCGAGCAGTTGATGATGCTGCGCGCGACGCCCAACCTGATCGACCTGCGGCCGGCGGATGCGAATGAAACCGCCGCGGTGTGGAAGGTGGCGCTGGAGACGAAGGCGCCATCGTTCATGGCGCTGTCGCGGCAGGATCTGCCGGTGCTGGATGCGGCCAAGCACAACGTGATGGCCAACGTGGCCAAGGGCGCGTACATCGTGGAGCAGGGCGGCGACGCGCCGAAGCTGCTGATCGTGGGCACGGGCGCGGAGGTATGGCCAGCGCTGGAGGCGGCGAAGCGGCTGAGTGGCGAGGGCATTGCGACGCGCGTGGTGTCGATGCCGAGCTGGCGGTTGTTTGAGCAGCAGGACGAGGCGTACAAGGCGTCGATCTTCCCGGACCATCTGCCCAAGCTGGCCATCGAGGCGGGTGCGCCGCTGGGCTGGTGGAAATGGGTAGGGCGGCACGGCGACGTGATCGGCCTCAATCGCTTCGGCGCATCGGCGCCGGGCACAACCGTGCTCGAGAAGCTGGGCTTCAACGCCGAGGGTGTGTATACGCGGGCGAAGAGGCTGCTGGAGAAGTACGAGCAGGAGACCACGGCATCATCGAAGAAGGGCAGCCCGGAGCCGGTCGGCACGCGGTGAGCGATGGCCGCGGCCTGATTCTGCACATACGGGGACTGCGTCGTTTGCGGTCCCCGTCGCATCCATAGGGCAAGCGTTGTCGCAATCGTCTTGGTAAAGCAAGCATTCGGGATCGCAGGCCATGGCATCGGAACGAACGGAAATCCGCGCGATCTACTGGGACATTGGCGGCGTGCTGCTGACCAATGGGTGGGACCACGAGCAGCGGGCGCGTGTGCTGGGGCAGTTCGGCATCGATCGCGGCGAGTACGAGGCGCGTCATCCGGACGCGAACGATCGCTGGGAGCGCGGCGAGATCTCTGATGACGAGTTCCTGAGGGAGACGGTGTTCTTCAAGCCGCGCAGCTTCACGCCCGCAGAGTTTCTTGAGGCCTTACGGCGGGAGTCGCAGTGGCTGCCTGGCGGGGCGCGGTACGTGATTGCGGCGGCGCGGGCGCACAGCGGGCTGAAGATGGCGATGCTGAACAACGAGTCTGGCTCGCTGAACGATTACCGCATTGACACCTTTGGCCTGACCGAGTTCTTCGATGGCTACTTCTGCTCTGCCTACCTGGGGATGAGAAAGCCGGAGCCGCGTATGTTTCGCAGCGGGGCGGCGCTGCTGCATATGGGCCCGGAACAGTGCGTTTTTATCGACGACCGGGAGAAGAACTGCGCGGCGGCTGCGGAGGTGGGGATGCACGCCATTCAGTACAAGGGCGAGCAGCAGTTGACGGAGTGCTTGCGCGCGTTGGGCGTGCAGATGGGCTGAATTTTGTGGGGAGCATGAGCGACGAGGGTCGAGAGGAGATGCGATGGAATTGGGATTGATCGGTTTGGGGAAGATGGGCTTCAACATGGCGACGCGGCTGCGCCAGGGTGGCCATACCGTGGTTGGCTTCGACTTCAATGCGGACGTGGTGAATAAGCTGACCAGCGATGGCTCGAAGGGCGTGAACTCGCTGGAGGCGCTGGTGAAGAACCTGAAGGCGCCGCGGGCGATCTGGCTGATGGTGCCGTCGGGCGCGCCGGTGGACGAGACGATCGCAAAGCTTGAGCCCTTCATGGAGAAGGGTGACATCTTCATCGATGGCGGCAATTCCAACTACAAGGATTCGCAGCGGCGCGCGAAGGAGGAGGCGGCGAAGGGCTTCCACTTCGTGGACTGCGGCACCTCCGGCGGGGTGTGGGGCCTGAAGGAGGGCTACAGCATGATGGTGGGCGGCCCGAAGGAGGCAGTCGACTACCTGCGGCCGATCTTCGAGACGCTGGCGCCGGCCAAGGACCAGGGCTGGGGGCATGTGGGCCCGGCGGGCGCCGGGCACTTCGTGAAGATGGTGCACAACGCAATCGAGTACGGGATGATGCAGTCCTATGCCGAGGGCTTCTCGATCCTGGAGCACAAGACGGAGATGAACTTCGACCTGCCGGCGATCGGTGAGATCTGGCGGGTGGGCTCGGTGATTCGCTCCTGGCTGCTGGACCTGACGACGGAGGCGCTGCACAAGAATCCGAAGCTGGACGGGCTGGAGGCGTATGTGGTGGATTCGGGCGAGGGCCGGTGGACGGTGTTCGAAGCGATCGACCTGAATGTGTCGGCGCCGGTGATCACCGAGTCCCTGCTGCGGCGCATCCGCTCGCGCGAGGACAACAACTTCACCGACCGCATGCTGTCGATTATGCGTAATGCGTTTGGCGGGCACGCGGTCAAGAAGAGCAGCTAGGAGCGGGGCGGAAGGGCCGGGGTGCATTCCACGCTTCGCTTCGCTCAGGCGGGGTCACCCATTCTGCGATAGCACCGGCGGATGGCGAGACGAGAACAGCAGGGCAGCAACAAGGAGGACGCGATGGCAGCAGCAGCGGTGACACAGGCACAGGTGGAGCACGAGTCCCGGAGCGCCACCCGAGGAGCGGAGCGGACGCCGGAGCCGACAGTGGTGGTGATCTTTGGCGCGTCGGGAGATTTGACCAAGCGGAAGCTGCTACCCGCGCTCTTCCACCTGGAGCAGGCGGGCTTGCTGCCGGAGCAGTTCGCGGTGGTGGGGGTGGCGCGGCGGCCGCTGGGGGACAGCTTTGCCAAAGACATGCGCGAGGGCATCACGCAGTTTGGCGGTGTGGAGGAGGGCGATGCGAAGCTCGATGAGTTCATCAAGAAGGTGAAGTATCACCAGATGAACTTTGACGACGACGAGGGCTACACCGCACTGAGCAGGCTATTGGGGGAGATTGACCAGCAGCAGGGCACGAAGGGCAACCGGCTCTTCTATCTCGCGGTCGCGCCGGAGTACTTTGCAGACATCATGCACCACCTGGGCGAGCACAAGATGGCACAGCCGGAGAAGGGCACGGTGCACTGCATCATTGAGAAGCCCTTCGGCCACGATCTGGAATCGGCGCGCAAGCTGAACGATGACGTGAATGCGGTTTTTCGGGAAGAGCAGGTCTTCCGCATCGACCATTACCTGGGTAAGGAGACGGTGCAGAACATCCTGGTCTTCCGCTTCGGCAACGGGATCTTCGAGCCGGTGTGGAATCGTAACTATATCGATCACGTACAGATTACGGCGGCGGAGGAGATCGGGATTGAGGGTCGCGGGCCGTTCTACGAGAGCGCAGGCGCGTTGCGCGACGTGGTACAGAACCACGTGATGGAATTGCTGTCCTTTGTTGCCATGGAGCCGCCGATCTCCTTTGAGGCCGACGCGCTGCGGCGGGAGAAGGTGAAGGTGTGGCGTGCCATCCAGCCGATTGGACTGGAAGATTCGGTGCGTGGACAGTATGGACCGGGCAAGGTGAACGGCAAAGAGGTGAAGGGATACCGGCAGGAGGATCGCGTCGACCCGAACTCAGTGACCGAGACCTACGCGGCGCTGCGGCTGGAGATCGAGAACTGGCGGTGGGCCGGCGTGCCCTTCTATGTGCGGGCTGGAAAGCGGCTGGCCAAGCGGTCGACCGAGATCGCCATTCAGTTCAAGCAACCACCGCAGTTGCTGTTTAAGGAACTCGGCGGCAAGTGCAGCGAGTTGCAGCCGAACATCATCAGCATGCGGATTCAGCCGGACGAGGGCATCTCCCTGCGCTTTGGCGCGAAGGTGCCGAGCCCGAATATGGAAGTGTGTCCGGTGATCATGAACTTCAGCTACTCCGAGGCGTTCGGGACGAACTCGGCGAACGGATACGAGCGGCTGCTGCTGGATGCGATGATCGGCGATGCAACGCTGTTTGCGCACCGCGAGGGAGTGGAGGCGACCTGGTCGCTGCTGACGCCGCTACTCGAGCTGTGGGCAGAGCACAGGCCCACGGACTTCCCGAACTACCCGGCCGGGACCTGGGGACCGAAGGCGGCCGATGAACTGCTGGCGCGCGATGGACGCGCTTGGCGGAGGGAGTAAGGGTGCCGAAACCGCTGACTGTCGAATACCGGGTCTTTGACAACGGCGCGGCCTTTAACGAGGGGGCCGCTGCCTACTACGCGAACAAGCTGGCAGAGTTCGGAGTGAAGGTGCCGATC
>JAOAPJ010000115.1 GCA_025462805.1 Acidobacteriaceae bacterium | reverse complement strand
GACCCTCCCGCTCTGGTATCAGGACAACGTCGTCGTGCACACCAAGCGCCTGCAGAACATCGACATCTCCCCGTCAGGCGACTACGACTTCCTCAAGACCGCCGTGCTCACCCGCTGACAGCAATCGTCCTTATCGCCGGTGTGGTTCCACGATGTGCTGTATGCCGATGGGGCTGCCCTATCGCGAGCGCGACGTAGAAGTCCTGCGGCATGAGACCGGCCGTGGAACGCAAAGCGCGCAGCGGCGAGGTCAGCTGGACTGGGTGGGCACCGCGCGCCCATGCGAACACCTGCGCCAGCAGCTTCGCCACCAGTTCACTCTTGTTCTTCGGCTCCCGTCGGACGTATTTGCCGCCGTCCTCGTTGTCCGGCTCATTCCACACACCCCAGGCGAAAATGCGGCGCGAACAATGGGGGCTTTGGAGTTGTTAAGTTACGTTGATCGAAACGGCGGCGAAGCTAGGCGCCGCGACGCTCGAGCGCCGTCATCCGCTCGCGCGCGACATCGCTGCCAAGGTGTTCGATCACCTTGCGCAGCGTATTCAGCGAACGCAGCTCGGCCATGGTGAACGCGCCTGGAAAGCGCTGGTTCAGCTCTGCATACAGCCGGATGCGTTGGATCGAGGTGCCGCCGCTGGCATAGAAGTCTTCATCCATGTCCACTTGCATGCGGTGCAGCAGTCGCTGCCAGATGCTGCGGACAACATCGGCCTGCCGCTCCGGCCGTATCTCCGGAGGACGGCTGGCCGGGGTGAACCGGCGCAACACTACTTCGCATTGCTCTCGCAGCGGTCCGCGGTCCGGCCGGCCCTGCGCATCGAGCAGGAAGTGCGGCACCAGAAGCAGCGCTGCCGGCTGCTGGTCCGTCGGCAGATGTGTCTCGAGGTACTCGCGCAGAGTACGCTCGGCCAGCGGATCTCCGCCCTGCTTCAGTGTGACAAAGACGCAACTCACACGATCGCCATGCGCGTCGGACAGAGCGACACATTCGCGCACCAGGGGGTGCTTCGCTAGCAGCCCCTCGACCTCACCAGGCGTCATTTTGCGCGGCTGATGGGCCTTCACCTCTTCTGCGGCAACCACCGCAGGCGAACCGATCAGCAGGCGTCCGTCGGTAAGCTGTGTTCCCTGCACCGGGAGGCGGAAGCAGCGCAGCCGCTGGTTATTCTCGCGCTGCACCTCGGGGAAGGCGGCTAAGGTTGCCGCCGGCTGCCCCAGGTAGCCGATGGCTAATGCATCGCCCGTGATCGCCAGCGCGCCAAGCGTCCCCTTCTTCGCTTCACGGCCATTCGCCAGCACCACGAGTGCCTCGCTGCCCGGTATC
This sequence comes from Acidobacteriaceae bacterium, assembly GCA_025462805.1. Next base: position 7,243 of record JAOAPJ010000115.1, on the reverse strand, counting down.
GCTTCCACATCACCGCCATGTTCCACATTCACCGCCACCGTGACGGCATAGCTGGTCGTCTCTGCCGCACCCAGGCCACCCACCACGCGCATGCTGCGCTCGGTGTGCCGCAGGCGGTCCAGTTCGGCTGGCTCCATACCGGCCGCATCCACCACAACCTGCTGCACCTGAGCAAGGGGCGCGAGCGGCTCACGCGCCAATTCCTCCAGCAGCCTCGGCCGAGCGCAGAGGGAGTTGACGCGGAAGCGCCGTATCATCCGCGCGTACTCTTGCGGGGAGAAGCTCTCCCCGGCATCCGAGTGCAGCGCCAGCGCTACCGTCCCACCGGCCAGCAGCGGACCCCAGAGTTCGAGTTGGAATGCATGCTCCTGCGTGCCGGAGTGCAACAGCATGGTGTCGAAGGAGCGGAACTCCATCACCGAACCTGCGGTCACCAGCCGCACGATGCCGGCATGCGTCACCAGCACGCCATGCCCCTCTTCGTTGAACACCACGGCAGCCGGGTCTTCCGGCAGCCGATGCGCCAGCCTCACCTCGCGGAACATGGGCATGAACTCGCGTTCGACGATCGAGGAGTCGAGGATAGTGACGTGATGCGCCCACGGCAATGCGATACCCGCCGCATCGCTGCGGTCTGCGATGATCAGCTGCACCGCGCTTGCATCGAGTTGTCGTGAAAGCTTCTGCGCCGACTTCTCGTACACGTCAAAGGGTACGTAGACCCCACCCGCCAGCAGGATACCCACGATGCTGCATATGGTGTTGAAGGTACGGATCCCGATCACGCCGACAAGATCGCCATGCCGCATGCCTTTGCGGCGCAGCAGGGCCGCGATGTTCTGCGCGCGCACCATCAGGTCCGCGTAAGAGAGGCGGCCCTCCTCACCCAGCAAAGCAGTCGCACTGGCCCAGACGACCGTGCTCTCCAGCAGAAGGATGTCGAGGGTGGTCCGGATAGGGACATCCACCGGCGGGTCGGCGCGAAGGCGCGTGGACCTTGGAGTTCCGGGTTGTCCCAGTGGCATGATTGCGGTCCTCTCACAGCAGCAACGGCGTGAACCCTTTGCGCAAGGACCACAAGGTAGGCGACTCCTAAGGCCCGAGCCACCGAAGTCGCGGTACACACGGCAGCTTGCTGCGCATCCCGGCATCCCGGCACTCACCGACGCTCTGAGTCTTTTGATATACCGGTGCGTTCTGCTGTTTATAACCTGCCTCCTCCGTCGAATCCGCCCTGCAATTGGTAATCTCGCAGTAATGCCGCGGAGTTACCGGGAATGCGCACCCGGGATGTAGCGCGCTACCATTCAGACATGTCCGCTCGTCTTCTTCGCGAGACCTTCGCTGTCGGCCCCCTTCGCTGCAACTGCTCCCTGCTGGCCAACCTCGACACGGCCGAGGCCATGGTGATTGATCCAGGAGACGAGATCGTCGACATCCTGGCACGGCTCGCCCGTCACCACCTCACACTCCGACAGATTATTGTGACCCACGCCCATATCGACCACATAGGCGGGGCAGCGCAGTTGAAGCGCGTCACCGGAGCACCGGTCCTGTTTCATCAGGCCGACCTTCCCATGTTGGCTATGCTGGACATGCAAGCCGGCTGGCTCGGCATCCCCACCCCAGAGAAGGTCAAGCTGGACCAGAGTGCCGAAGACGACACCGCCGCCGGAGTCACCGGCGTCGAAGCGAAAGTCATCCACACTCCCGGTCACACTCCGGGAAGCATCTGTCTCCACTTCCCGAAGCAGGAATTGCTGCTGGCCGGCGACACCCTCTTCGCCGGCACCGTGGGTCGCACGGACCTGCCCGGCGGCGATACCAAGGCACTCCTGCGTTCGCTCCACACTCGACTGCTGCCGCTGCCGGAAAACACACTGGTCATCCCCGGCCACGGCGAGGAGACCACCCTCGGTCAGGAGCGGGAGATGAATCCCTTCCTGCAGCCAGACTACGGCCACGGGCTCTAAGCCGATCCCGCTGCATGTCTCAGCTCTAATCGGGACGAAGCCCTTCCACCAGAGCCGCCACACCCTTCTCAAACACCGCAGGTTGCGGCAGCAGGCTCAACACCAGCCGGTTGCGTTCGCGGAATCCGAAGAAGCCACCCGGGTGAACCGCTAGTCCACGCTCTTCGAGCAACCGCACCGCCGTCGCCTCGTCGTCTTCGCCAGGAGGTATGCGCAGGCTCACGTACCAGCCGCCCTCGCAGGCCAGCCGCTCCAGCCCGTGCTCCTGCGCGAACGCTTCATCCAGGACCCGCAGATTCTGCTGTACGCGTTCTCGTATCTGCCTCTGGATCGTATGCCGGCCGATGAGCCATCCTGGCAGCGCATGCTGGACCGGCGCGTTCATCGAAAGAAATGTATCCGCGATGATCTCGAGGCGCCGCATCGCCTCTCGCCGCTCCTGCTCCGGCCCGGCGCAGACGATCCAGGAGGCCTTCATCTGCGGCAGAGCGGCAATCTTGCTGAGCCCGCTGAGCACGAAGGTCAGGGCCCCATGTTCGCCTGCCGCAAAGCTGCAAACAGCCGCTTCATGGCCCGGGAACGCATAATCGAGGAAGACTTCGTCCACGATCAATGCCAGGCCGTGCTCCCGGCAGACTGCCATCAGCGCGGCGCATTCTGCCGCGCTCGTGTAATGGCCTGTCGGATTGTTCGGGTGCACGACCACAATCGCCCGTGTGCGTGGTGTGATCTGCTGCCGCAGGGCAAACAGATCCAGGCTCCAGCCGTGGCTCCCCGCCGGGTCGAAAAGCAGCGAATACGGCGCCAGCCGCACATCATCGATCGTGGCCAGAAGATCGAATAGCGGATAACTCGGCTGTGCGATCAGCACCTCATCTCCAGGGTCGCATAGAAGGCGGAAGAGCCAGCTATAGCCCTCACTCGTGCTTGTGGTGAGCACAATCTGCTCCGCCGTGGTGTGCGCGCCGTGATCTCTGTAGTAGTCACATACCGCTTCGCGGGCACGCAGCATGCCGCGCGGATCTGGATCGTAGAGCCGCGCCTGCTCGCGCGAAAGATCCGCCAGCAGATCGGCCGCGTAGGCGAAGCCGCAGTTCGTCGGGTTTGAGGCGGTCAGGTCCGTGATGGGCCGGCCCGTTCGGCGTCGCGCCTCGAGTGCACGCGACCACGCGGTCTCCTCCTCGGCCCAATCCGTTCTCGCTGCGAACCTCATGCTGTGCGCCTCTTGCCTCCGCACTTCATAATAGAAATGTGACCGCCTCGAACTCTCCCAATGATTCTCAGTCCGCCTCCCACCCTGTCCCTCGCGCCATCATCTTCGATTTCGGGAAGGTCCTCAGTGAGCTGCCCGATGTCGATGCGCACACCGCGTTGGTTGCCACCGCCGGTGTACCGGACGAAGTCTTCGAGCAGCACTACTGGGCACACCGCCATGACTACGACGCCGGCGCACTGAATGGTCAGTCGTACTGGCAGAGTGTCGCCCGGGATGCAGGATTCGAACTCACGCCCGAGCGGCTCTCCGCCTTCCACCATCACGACTCGCTGATGTGGGCCAACCTGAACGCTCCCATGCTTGCTTGGGCGGCCGCCCTGCAGGCCGCTGCTATCAAGACGGCGATCCTTTCCAACATGGGCGAGGTAAACCTCGCCTACATGCGCAAGAACTTCGACTGGCTCTCCGCCTTCACTCACCTCACCTGGTCCTGCGAGCAGCGCACGGCCAAGCCGGATCCGGCGATCTACCAGCACACAGTCGAGCGTCTCGGCGTGCAGCCGGAGGAGGCCATCTTCATCGATGACATTCCGGCCAACATTGCAGCCGCGCGGACGCTCGGCATCGACGGCATTCTCTTCACCGGCATCGCCCAGCTGCGACGCGACCTGGTCGCCCGGCATCTGGACGGCAAGATTCCACTGCCTGAGCTGGATTAGAACCCCATCGAAAAGCGGGTTCTACACCTTTTGCGCAAAGACAAGGATGTGCAGCGGCCAGGCTTCCGTGCTGTAAAGCGGGCGGAAGTGCGTCACCCGCAGCGCCTGTTCCAGCACGCCCAGGCTGAAGACGTGGTGGTGCATGCACCGGTTCTCCGCGTTGCGCATGCATCGCGCCCGGAACTGCTCCGGCGTTCCCGCGGGGAGATCCAGTTGAAGATCGTGCAGCGCCAGGATCTCTTCCAGATGGGTCAGATCCGTCTCATCCGTGCCCGCGGCAAGATCCTCGGCAAGGTGTGCAAAGGAGGTGTAGGGCCGCTTGTGGTCGAAGGTGTGAATGCGGTTCGGCACCAGCACCAGCATCATCCCCTTCGGCTTCAGCACACGATGAAACTCCTGAAGCGCACGCAGCGGGTTCGCAACGTGCTCCAGAATGTGCGAAGCGAGCAGGAACTCGTAGGTACCATCCCCAATGGACGAGAGTGCGGTCGCATCGTGGATGTATTGCAGGCCCGGCTCGCGGTCGGGCAGATACTGGAAGGTGCGGCCAGTCTCGCCGTGCGACCAGATGGTGTTGGTGGCAAAGTTGCAGTTATCCACTGAGGCAGCCAGCGCATAGACGGGCGGCACGAAGCCGTTGGGAACCGCGGGAGAAAACACCGTGCTCGGTCCGCCGATCTCAAGTCCCCTGCCGCCACGGAGAGCGCGCTCGATACGTCGGTAGTTCCAGATCCGGCGGGTTCGCCTCTGGATGCCTCGGAGGAGGTCGTTCACTGGCCGAGTCTATCACCGGGAGCGCGGCGCGCCCGGGCCCGCCACCCGCCCTCCGGCGCTATCTCCTTGCACCGCAAGGCAGCCGCGCGGCATCCTTGATTCAGTACAGCAGAGGAGATCCATGCCGCATCTTCCCTTCACCGACGTCCCCGGAGCAATCGCCGAGATCCAGGCCGGCCGCATGATCGTGGTCGTCGATGATGAAGACCGCGAGAACGAAGGCGACCTCACCCTCGCTGCGGAGTTTGTCACTCCCGAAGCCATCAACTTCATGGCCCGCTATGGCCGCGGCCTGATCTGCCTCACCCTCACCGAAGAACGCGCCGACTACCTGCGGCTGCCGCCCATGTCACAGGAGAACACCTCGCGCTTCGGAACCGCATTCACGGAAAGCATCGAGGCGCGCGAAGGCGTCACCACCGGCATCTCCGCACACGATCGTGCTCACACCATCCGGGTGGCTATCGATCCGGTCAGCACAGCCGCCGATCTCGCCCGTCCCGGCCACGTCTTCCCGCTGCGTGCACGCAAGGGCGGAGTGCTGGTGCGCGCCGGGCAGACCGAGGCTTCCGTCGACCTGGCCCGCATGGCGGGCCTGATTCCCGCCGGCGTGATCTGCGAGATCATGAATGACGACGGCACCATGGCGCGCGTGCCGGATCTGGAGCGCTTCTGCGCGGAGCATGGCCTGCGCATCCTGACCGTGGCGGAAATGATCCGCTACCGCCTGCGCCACGAGCGCTACATCCACCGCGTCGCTCAGTCGCCCATCCACACCCGCTACGGCGACTTCACCATGATCGCCTATGAGAGCGAGGTGAACGGCGGAGAGAGCCACCTGGCACTGGTCCGCGGCGAAATAACCGACAGCGGCCTGGTCAACCTGGGCGACGCACCCACCCTGGTCCGCGTTCATTCGCACTGCCTGGCCGGTGACGTCTTTGGCGCTTCCACCTGCGACTGCCGCGAACTGCTCGAGCGCTCACTCGAGCGCATCGCCCAGGCAGGCCGCGGAGCTCTGATCTACCTGCACAACAACAGCCCAGGCTTTGAGCTCGATCGCCGCGAACAGCCGGCGCGCATCCTGCTGCATCGCGAGACCCGCGCTCGCGAGGTGCACGCCGACCCTGGCCACGAGGAGCGCCACCAGCGTGTGCTGCGCAACGTCGGCATCGGCGGACAGATCCTGGCAGACCTCAACATCCGCAAGATACGTCTGCTATCGAATACTCCGACGCACGTCCCAGCCCTGGAAGGCTTCGATCTGGAGATCGTGGAGCAGGTGCCTATCCTCGATCCTGCTATCAAGGATGCAGCTACCAAGGACCCTGCCAGCAAAGGGACGGCCATGAAAGACCGACGCAACAAGGAGCAGGCTGCCCGCTAGTCAGCGAGCGGGACGGCCACGGTCGGCGACACCGCAAAGAGAAACGCCACCCGCAAGGGTGGCGTCTGTCGCAACCAAGGTTGCGTTTCGCTTACAGAGTGGACTCGATCTCGAATCCCCAGGCCTCAAGCAGCGACTCCGGGATGTACTTCGAGTTCTTATTGCGGCGTGCCCACTCGCGGAGGCGGGTCGAACGTACATATTGATCCGGTGTCAGCTTGAACTCCTTAACTACTTGTTCAAACGATGTCACCGTGGGGACCACCGGCCCAATCGGCTCCGGCTTTCCCCAATTTGGATTTCCGCGACGCTTTGCCATTCTTGATCTTCCTCAACGTGGAGAGAATTCGGACGTGGCCCGGCCATACTCTTGGCCTCGGCACGCTGTGCTGTGCCCGGCTCATTTGATCCTCAACTATCTTACCGCGATTTTGATCAAAAAACAATGGCACTCAATCACTTACAGGCATCGCTCACGGGCAGTAACCCCTTTGGATACGCTCTTTGGACAACAGCCGCGTTCCGCAATGGGACAGGCACTTTTGTACCCACCCTTGATGTTCGGCCTCCCCTACAACCTGTGTGATATTCCCCAGTACCGAAGATCTGGGGGAATCTCTGAAGACAACAGGAATCAAAGAAGGCACTCGCTTGGGCTTCCGGAGAACGGCCATGGACAATACCTACCGCCTGCGCTTCCTCATCTACGTCGCCGCGTTCATGCTCGTGATGTCGCTTTGCTTCGTCTATGCCGAGCCGGTGCCCACCCACCCCGCTTCCACCTCCCACCTGCTCTTTCAGACCTGCCCCCAGCATGCCGGCTTCCTGGCCTCCTCGTCCTCGGAGCCTGCGTTTGATCCCGCCGCCTACCGCGCAGCGCTCCCGCCCACCATCTCTCCGGCCTTGATGGAGCAGCTTGAAGTCGCGGCTCACCCCCACCATGGCCTCTTTCATCGCTCCCGCCATGCGGCTGCCTACATAGCACCTGTCCGTCCCGCCACCCAGCCTTCCGTGCTCGGGTTGAGCGTACCCGCGCCCGCGTCACCTGCCAGCGTCCGCTAAGCGTCTCCTCTCGGGGGACGCGTTTCCCTCCCTCGATTGCACAACCTATCCTGACCGCGCTCCTTCTTAACCAGCAAACAGAGCTGCCGCATGCTACTCATGGGACGGGAGC
>JAOAPJ010000087.1 GCA_025462805.1 Acidobacteriaceae bacterium | reverse complement strand
CGGTGGGCTCGAGCTCGAGCTGGATGGCCTCACGACGCTTGATCTTCTGGTCGGCAGGCGCCTTGACCCGATAATCCGAAACAGCGGCGGCCTTGATGATGACCGTCGCTTCGGGCATGCGGGCCAGCACGGCCGTGCGCATGTCGTCAGAGCTGACCACAGGCACCAGCTCGGCCCCGGCTGGGGGCGTGAGACTGGTAATGCCAGAGATGAGGAGGACACGCGCACCACGCGCCAGTGCAGCCTCGGCGAGCGCATAACCCATCTTGCCGCTGGAACGATTGCCAATGTAGCGGACGGGGTCAATGGCTTCGCGCGTGCCACCGGCGGTGATGAGGATCGTTTCCTCGGCAAGGTCGCGCCTGGGCGGGCTGATGCGCCTTCCCAATTCTTCAAGTACTGCTTGAACTATCGCGTCCAGATCTGCGAGTCGGCCAGTTCCCACCATGCCACAGGCCAGTTCCCCGACGCCCGGCGGCACGATGCGAACCCCGCGGTCCGCCAAGGTCGCCAAGTTAGCCTGGGTGGCAGCGTGAGACCACATCTCGCTATTCATCGCGGGCGCTACGACGACCGGAGCTGGAGTCGCGAGATAGAGAGTTGTGAGAAAGTCGTTTGCCAGTCCATGGGCGAAGCGCGCGAGGACGTCGGCAGTGGCGGGTGCGACCACCAGCAGGTCGGTCGACTGCGCCTCCCCGATGTGCTCGATGGCGGAATCAAGGTTGGGGTCCGCCTGCTCCGTGCCCCAGAGACCAGTGATCACCTTGTGTCCGGTGAGCGCAGCAAAGCTTAACGGCTGCACGAAGCGGATGGCGGCATCCGTCATGACCACGTGGACGTCCAGAGCCTTGGCCTGCAGCGCGCGAACCAGCTCAGCCGCCTTGTAGGCGGCCACTCCACCGGAGACACCGACCGTAACCTTCATACCGGCGATTCTACGCCCGCTCGGACGATGGCGGAGACGCGATCCTGTTACGGAAGTAGCGTGTTGAGAAGCGGTTCCACCACTGGCTTGGCTTTTTCCCGGTAGCCGACCAGGCCGGCGTCGACCTCGTCCTGTGCTACACGGCAGGCCTTCGCCGAGTGCGTGTTGACCAGCGGCTGGGAACCGCTCTGCAACTGGCGCGCGCGACGAGCCGCCACCAGCACGTAACGATAGTTGCTGTCGAAACCCTGTTTGATATCCACGGTGGTCCTCCAAAAGCTTTGCTGCGGTTTAGCGCGAGCGTGCCGGCTCCGACACGCCGAACGACGCCAACACCGGGACGATACGCTGCATGGCGTTCTCTCGCCGACAGCGTTCCGCAAGTTGCAGCAGCCGGTCGGTATCGCCGGCGGCCACTCCTGCAGTTGTTTGTCCCCGGCGGTAGCGCTCACTCGCAACGATGGCCTCCAGCTCTTCTACGGCCTGTTCCAGCACATCGTTGACGAGAATATAGTCATATTTTTCGTAGTCCTCGATCTCCACGCGAGCCTTGGCCAGGCGGCGCTGGATGACATCTTCGGAGATACTGCCTTCCGCTCGGCTGCGAATCCGAAGGCGATCTCCGAGGATCTTCGGGGTAGGTGGCATAACGAAGATGCTGACGGCGTTCGGCACGCGCTGCCTTACCTGCGCAGCCCCTTGTACATCGATATCTAGCAGCAGGTCCTGTCCGTGCGCCATGGCATCGCTGAGCGATTGTCGTGCCGTGCCGTAGAGGTTTCCGAAGACATCCGCGGACTCGAGGAACTCACCCTGCTGCTGCATGCGTTCAAAGGTGGAACGATCAACGTAATGATATTCGCGGCCTGGTTGCTCGGAGCCGCGCGGTGGGCGCGTGGTGTAGCTGACAGAGAAGTCCAGCCCACTGACCAGCGAGCGCAGTTCTTTAACAAGCGTGGATTTTCCGGAGCCCGATGGTGCCGAAATGATGAAGAGGATGCCAGCCAAGCGCGCTCCGGGTTAGCGGCGTCCGCCGAAGGACGTCATCGGCGAGAGGATCGTGCCGACGGGAGCGCTGACGAGCGGCCGTTGCGGCGTGGTCTGCACAGCCGGATAGGCTGGCGCGTAGAAGACGGGGCGTTGGGTGCGGGCGCAGGCCCACAGAAGCGAGACCACCCAGCCGATGAAGGTCCAGCCGAAGAGGAGATTCACCAGGAAGATGGCAGCGGCGTTGGGATGATTGCGCGAGCGGGCGACCACTGTCGGCAGGAACAGCAGCACAAGTCCGAAGATCAAACCGAAGAGCGTGGCGAATGTGAAGATTGCGCCTAGCATCGGTGGCTCCCCCTTCCGAACTGAAGTGCAGGGTTTCTACGATTCTCGCACGATCCATGCGGAACACCAATGCCTAGCGACCGTACAGCTTTGGTGGTAGACACCCCAACGTCCCAGGCTATTCGAGGTTCTGCACCTGTTCGCGGGCCTTCTCGATCTCGGCTCTGAGGCCCAGCCCGATCTCGGTCACCTGGGTACCGGCGCCGGCTACGCCGCCGGTCTTCGAGAGCAGCGTGTTGGCCTCACGATTCATCTCCTGCAGAAGGAAGTCTAGCTTTTTCCCCAGCTCCCCACCCGCCGACAGCATCTGGCGGAAGTGGTCGATATGGGCGCGGAGACGGGCAAGCTCTTCGGTAACGTCGCTGCGCTCCGCGAGAATGGCTGCCTCCTGCAGCAGCCGCTCGCGATCCGCCACTCCACCCAGCAGTGCGGCGATGCGTGCGCTGGTGCGTTCGAAGTGCGCTGATTGCACGGCGGCATGCAAGCCGGTAAGACGATCGAGCAGCATGGCGATGCGATCGATAATGGCGTGAAGCTCCGCAGCAAGCGCTGCGCCTTCCTGAGAACGCATAGCCTGCAGCCCAGCGATCGCTTCGGGTACGGCGGCGAACACGGAGGCATCGATCTGCTCCATCTCAGCGGCGCGGACTTCGGCGCCGCCATTCCCGTTACCACCCTGGCTGGAACGGAAGACGCCGGGCAGCTGCAGGATTGTCTGCAGGCTGGGGGCTTCGCGAAGGCGATGCTCTGCTGCGGCAGCGCGAAAGGCCGCGACATAACTGGCCACCAAAGCATGGTCCATCTCGACCTGCTGTTGCGAGGCGCGCTCAATGGTGAGGGTGACTTCGACATGGCCGCGCAGCATCTCGGACTTGAGCAGACGGCGCAATTGCATCTCCAGCGCCTCGGAGCCGGAGGGCATGCGCATGTGCAAGTCGAGGAAGCGATGATTCACCGCCTTCAGGGTAAGGGTCCAACTGATGGACTCCGTGACCCGGCCGCGGAGGCGGGAGAACCCGGTCATCGAATAAATCGGCAGACAGACGGGCGCGGCAGAGGGGGCTTCGCTCAAGCTTTGACCTCTGCCGTGACAGCCGCTTCCGGCAGAGCCTCAGGCTCATCCGTAAACTGTAGCTGATACAGCCGCTGATACATAGGCGACGAGTGCAGCAGCTCCTCGTGGGGGCCAATCGCGGTGATCTGGCCAGCCTCAACCACGGCGATGCGTGTGGCCTTCCGAACAGTGGAGAGCCGGTGCGCGATGACAAAGACGGTGCGGCGAGCCATGAGGTTTGCCAGAGCGGCCTGCACCAGGGACTCGCTTTCGACATCCAACGAGGAGGTGGCCTCGTCCAGAATGAGGATGGGTGCGTTCTTGAGCAGGGCCCGGGCGATGGCGAGGCGTTGACGCTCTCCACCGGACAGCCGGAGTCCCTTCTCGCCGATAACAGTATCGTAGCCCTCCGGAAGGGCCATGATGAACTCGTGAGCAAGAGCGGCGCGAGCGGCTTCCTTCACCTTTTCGAGTGGTACATCCGGCTGCCCGTAGGCGATGTTATTCCGTACCGTGTCATTGAACAGGATGGTCTCCTGCGTGACATTGCCGATCAGCTTGCGCAGCGAGTCGATCCGTACGTCGCGTACATCTATCCCATCCACCAGCAGCCGGCCCCCTGTGACGTCGAAGAAGCGGGGGATCAGGTTCACCAGCGTCGTCTTGCCCGCGCCGCTGGGTCCGACGAACGCGACAACCTCGCCGCGCGGCACCTTCAGGTTGATGCCGGTAAGGACCTCCTTCTCGCCCTCCTCGGAGGAGTAGGAGAAGCAGACATCTTCAAAGCGAATCTCATGGCGAAAGCCCTTGAGCGCCTGAGCGTGCGCGCGGTCCTTGACCGTATCCTGCGTATCCATAAACTCGAAGATGTTGCCGGAGGCGCCGAGGGCCTGTTGGAAGTTGTTGTAGAAGAGAGCGAACTTACGCACCGGATCGTACAGTTTGAAGACGGCGACGATGAAGGTAAAGAAGGTGCCAGCGGTGAGGGCGCCTCTGTTGATCTGATTGCGCCCAACCCACAGCAAAAGCGCAATGGCCACCGCGCCGATCGTATCCATCAGCGGCGAGCTGATGGCCTGCGCACGCACAGAGCGCAGATTGGCATGGAAGAGGCGGCGCGCCGCCTCCTTGAAGCGCTTCATCTCCCAGCGCTCCATGTTGAAGGCCTTCACG
>JAOAPJ010000067.1 GCA_025462805.1 Acidobacteriaceae bacterium | reverse complement strand
GCGCGCACAGGCGGATGCTTTTGCTCGCGAGCTCTACTACAAGCAATCCGACTACACGGTCGTGGATCGGGTGACGGCACTCGCGCAGAAGCGCGGAGTGAGCAATGCCGAGATCGCGCTTGCGTGGCTGCTCGCGCAGCCCGGTGTCACCGCGCCTATCATCGGTGCCAGCAAGCTCTCTCACCTGGATGACGCTATCCACGCCCTTGATCTGAAGTTAACGCCGGAAGAAGTGAAGGCGCTCGAAGAGCCCTACGAGCCGCATCCCGTGCTGGGATTCAGCTAAACGCGGTTGGGGCAGGCCGACTGCCCCTGATCAGAAGTGCCGCAACTCCTCCTCCTGCTCCCGCAGCGGCGGGGTTGCGGCGCGGCTTGTCTCCCGCTCCAGCGAGCGGCTGACGAGGTCACGAGAGCCGAGACCCACCGAAAGGGCGAGCGACAGCACGATGCCGCCAAAGAGAATCCCAAAGGCTAGATCGACGATCACGGTGCCGATCCGCAGGTGATCCAGCGCCATGGCACCGGTGAGAACCAGGACCAGCCACTTAACGCCAAGGCTGAGGAATCGCGCGTACTGCAGGTTCATGTTGACGGCGCTGATCAGCACGCCCCGGGAGAGGAAGCGCGCCACGATCGTGCCAACCAGCAGGATCACCGCCGCGCCGATCAGCTTGGGCAGATACGCGAGCAGCCCCTCGGCCATGGTGGAGTTCGATGAGGCGCCGAAGGCATCCGCACCCACCCCGACCCCGATGACGAAGAATATCCAAAAGACGAGCTTTGCCACCAGCCCGGCAGGCGTCTGGTTCGGCGACCACTCCGTCACGGCCTCCGTGCCGCGCCCCAGGCGCTCATTGAAGTGCAGTGCCGTCAGGACACGACGTGAAACCCATGCCAGCAGCCAGCCGAGCAGCGAAAACAGCACCACCGCCAGCAGGAAGGCAAGAATGCCGGGCAGCAGAGCGGCAAAACGGCCGAGAGCCTGCGCCATGGAGTTGCTAAGTGTCCTGCCGACTTCATTCCACATAAACGTGCCTCCAACTGATCCGCGAAGTCCGCGGCTTTCTAGGGGTTGAAGCGATCCGGCCAGCGCCACCGCTGCACTAGGTACGGCTTGTTCTGTTCAAAGGCGCGCTCCAACTCCTCCTGACGGGGGCCAATCGGGGTAGTGGCACCCACCTCGAGAACACGAGAGCCGACCCACCCCAGGTAGAGCGGAGCCAGAGCGCCGAGCAGATGCCCGCGACTCAACACGCGTAGCCGGTAGGCGAGCGCAAAGTCATAGACCACCCGCGCCCACAATGCGTCTGGCATGCGGAAGCTCTCAAGCGGCTGGCGGCTGAGGCGCTTCAGATCGAGTAATGTCACCGGCGGCAGCACCAGCGACCACAGCTCCTGCAGGTTACGCTGCCCAAGCAGGAACGCATCAACCATAGGCCGAGGATCGGGCACCGTCTCTGCCGGGGGTTCGCTGCCTGCCGTTGCCTCCGCGCCGATCTCCATCGTCGGCTGTGAGCCGCGGATTCGCTGCCAGACGCTGGCGTTCTGTTCGATATCGGCGAAGAACGGCGCCAGGATCAACTGCAACAGCGTACTCAGATCCAACCCAGCCGCAAAATTCTCGTGGTGCACCGGCAGATGCACCTGGCAGATCTTCCGGTCGCGCACAGCTGCCTGAGTGGCCGGCCACAGCAGGCCTTGTGCTCCAGCCGGCGTACTGAGCGCGGCGCGCAATTGCGGGAGGAAAGCCGCAGAGAGCGCGAAGTCCTGAGCCAGCGGGTAGCGCAGGCGCTTCCCGTAAAGCGCACGGGTGACCGGGGCGAGGACTGCTTGGGTCAACAGGCCCTCGAAGCGCCCCGCCCGGTAAATGGGCATGGAAAGGTCGTACTCTCCAGCAAGCACCGGACGGGCCAACACATCAACCGCCCGCGGCGTGAATGCAGCCAGATCCGGGTTGAGGATGACGCAGCCATTGGCGCGCAGCGATTCCGCCTCACCCAGCAAGGCAGCATAGACAACCGGCTGCCCCAGCCAGGGCGGAGTCGCGCTGCTGCTGGGTGCGATCTCGCGCGGCACCAGCCGCACGTTGCTGCCCTCTTCCAGCAGCTCCTGGGACTCGCGCAAGCCGGGCTCGCAGGGATATACCACAGCCACTCGCAGCCCGGAGCCATGCCAACGCGCAGCGACCGAGCGGACCTGCGTGACGTCCACCAGGCCGGGTATTCCGACCACCAGCTCAGGCGGTGGAGCGCTCTGGGCGGGTCCGCTTGTCTCCTGTTCGAGCTCTACCTTCGCCATAGGCCTGCTTCCATCTGTAGCCCTTTCTCAGACTGCCGTCACAGCAGCGGCAACGCAAGGATGCCGGCCAGCGGGATCCGCACCCAGGCCGGCCGGTTGTTCAACTCGTAGATCAGTTCATAGAGCGCCTTATCGAGCACGTAGATCTCCAGCAGCGACTCGAAGGCGTCGCCAGACTCGGGAACCAGTGCTCCGCCGGCAGCTCGCAGGGTGAGCCGGTACGCGCGCAGGAAGGCGCCGCAGACGGCGTTCTCCCACACTCGCGCCCACGGCTCCAATCGGTCCGCATCTCCGGGCCGCCGGGTCAGCATACGCATTAACCCGGTGTACGCGGCGTAACTGAATGAGCGCAGCATGCCGGCAACATCCTTCATGGGTGACTGCTTGACCCGCCGCTCAGCGAGCGTGCGCGCCGGCTCCCCCTCAAAATCGAGGATGACGAAGTCTCCGCGCGTGCGCAGTACCTGACCCAGATGGTAGTCCCCATGGACGCGAATGCGCAGCCCGGCAGAGGCGAGATTCGCAACTTGGCTCAGCCGGTCCATCACACGGCGACGCCGGCTCAGGACAAGACCGCTCATCTCCTCTACGTCGCTGGGGAGACGCGACATGTTTTGGCGCAGGGTATCGAAGGCGACACTCGCATGCTCCACCAGATCGGCACGCAAGCGCTCCAGGTCTGCCGCAGTCATTGTTTCCGGAGCGAAAGCTACATCCGTCGTGGGCTGACCGAGAGCGAGGTGCATCTCCGCAGTGCGCCGGCCGAGCAGGGCTGCGGCTTCGCTATATGTGCCCACCTGTTCGTGCGTCCACTCACTCTCCGGCTGTTCGCTTATCTGGGTTAGCGATGCCTTCGCCGGCGGCATGTGCTCAGGCGGCACCGGGACGCTCGAGACCTGTTCGAAGTAGCGCTGCAATTCCTCAAGCGACCACTCCCACCCATCGCCTTCGTTGGGCACCAGGCCCTGCAACATAGCGACCGCAGAGCTGATGGCGACGCTCACAGCATCGCCCTCCGGGACATACTCGGTGGATCCCCCGAAGGGAGCGATCGCGCGGAATGAGGTGTGCTCGGTGAGATAGCGCCCGATCTCGATGTCCGGGTTGGGCCCCGCCTGGAGACGGCGAAAGACCTTCATGATCAACCGGCTACCGAACAGCAGCGAGGTGTTGCTCTGCTCCGCGGAGCCACGCCGTGGTTCCAGTGGTTCATCACCGCGCAGTTCCCGGAAACGCGCGCTGGGCAAGCCTCGCAGGAAGCCACGCTGCATTCGGATCTCGCCGGCATCGCCAATCAGGGCAAGCAGACCTCGCCCCGCATTTTCATCATAAAGGCCGTCATGCAGATAGGCTGGACCGTCTGGAGTGGTCAGCGACGCGAGCACCGCCGCGGGACTGTTCTTGCAGATCGACTCGCCTTGCGCGCCAGTGGTAATGGCCAAGGGCACGAAGTACATGTCGCGATCACCGCCAAGATAGGTGACCTCCACCAGCGCGAGCGCCAGCTGGCCCATCGGCCCCCAGTCCGCGATGGCGGTGGACGCGATCTGCCTTGACTTTCCGCCGAACCACCGTTGCTTTGGCAGAAACGCAGGGAGCCACTCTCCTTCCAACCGGTCAAGCCCGGGGCCGGACAGCACAGTCGCCCAATCGGCCACGTGCTGAATCGCCATGGAGCCGTCCTGCACGCGAACAGGTTCCTGCGCAGCCAGTTCACCCTGCAGCTCCAGCCACAGGAATCCGTACTGGTTCAGCGTTACCGCATACGGGCTATGGTCGATCTTCGGGAACTCGACATAGCCAAGCATCTCAACCGGCGTGAGTCCCACGTACTCAGAAAGATCCAGTTGGGCCGGTTGGGGAAAACGCGATAGATTCGCGACGCACAGCACGCGTTCATCACCAACCTCGCGCACGTAAGCCAGGACCTTGCGGTTCGAGGGATGCAGAAATTTGAGTGTGCCGCGGCCGAAGACCCGGAAGAGTTTGCGCAGCGCGATCATGTTGCGCATCCAGCTCAGCAGGCTCGAGGGATCGCTCTGCTGCGCCTCGGCGTTGATTGCCTCATACCCCCAGACCGGATCCATCACGACCGGCGAATAGAGCTTGGCTGGACTAGCGCGACTGAACCCGGCGTTCCGGTCACCTGTCCACTGCATGGGGGTGCGAACGCCGTTGCGATCGCCCAGATAGATGTTGTCACCCATCCCGATCTCGTCGCCGTAATAGAGGATCGGCGTGCCTGGGAAGGAGAAGAGCAAGCTGTTCAGGAGCTCGATGCGGCGGCGATTGTTATCGACCAGAGGAGCCAGGCGACGTCGTATGCCGATGTTGATGCGCATGCGCGGATCGGCACTGTAGGCGAAGTACATGTAGTCACGCTCTTCATCGCTCACCATTTCGAGCGTCAACTCATCGTGGTTCCGCAGAAAGATGCCCCACTGGCAGCTCGGCGGGATATCCGGGGTCTGCGCCATGATTTCGGTGATCGGCAGCGCATCCTCCTGGCGCAGAGCCATGTACATGCGCGGCATCAGCGGAAAGTGGAAGGCCATATGGCATTCGTCGCCATCCCCAAAATACGGGCGCACATCCGCTGGCCACTGGTTGGCCTCGGCCAGAATCAAACGGCCTTCATACCCTTCGTCGATCGCGGCCCGGATCTTCTTCATCACCGCGTGCGTCTCCGGCAGGTTCTCGCAGTTCGTGCCGTCACGCTCGACAAGGTACGGAATGGCATCCACACGCAGGCCATCGACACCCATGTCCAGCCAGTACCGCATGATGTTGAGCACCTCTTCCATCACCACCGGGTTGTCGTAGTTCAGATCTGGCTGGTGAGAGAAGAAGCGATGCCAGTAGTACTGCTCCGCGACCGGATCCCAGGTCCAGTTGGATTTCTCCGTGTCCGTGAAGATGATGCGTGCGTCCTTGTAAAGCTGGTCGGTGTCGCTCCACACGTAGTAGTCGCGCTCCACCGAGCCGCGCGGCGCGCGGCGGGCACGCTCGAACCAGGGATGCTGGTCGGACGTGTGATTTACCACCAGCTCCACCATCACCTGGATGTTGCGGTCGTGCGCTGCCTTCAGGAAGGCCTTGAAATCATCAAGCGTTCCGTAGCTCGGGTTCACGTTCAGGTAGTCCGCGATGTCGTAGCCGTCGTCGCGCAGCGGTGAGGGAAAGAACGGCAGCAGCCACAGGCAGGTGACCCCGAGGTCCTGGATGTAGTCCAGCTTCTGCATCAGGCCGGGAAAGTCTCCAATCCCGTCGTTGTTGCTGTCCATGAAGGCCCGTACGTGCAGCTCGTAGATGATCGCATCTTTGAACCACAGCGGATCTGCCATGCTGCCCGGTTGCTTCAAATCACTCTCCTCCCGCGGCCAGCATCAGGCCCTGCGGAGTTATGGACGAACCTGCTGGTTTAAGCGCGTGTGCTTGCCGCCGACGTGCGGACCTCGAAGACATGGGCCGGAATGCCATACGGACGCAACTCGACATAGTTACGCGCGCCCTGCCAGCGGTAGCTCGTGTTCGTAAGCAGATCGAATACCTCATAACTCGCACCATCCGTCAGTCCGAGAGCGGCGAGGTCCAGGTTCAGAAAGCCCACCTGCACATTCACAGGGTCCAGATTCACCACGGTGAGCACTACATCAGACTTGTCTGGGGTGGTCTTCGAGTAAGCGATGATCTGCGCGTTATCCACGGCGTGGAAGACGAGATTCTCATTTCGCTGCAGCGCCGCATTCGCGCGACGCGCCTGGTTCAGGCTGGTGATGATCGGGCGCAGCAGACTCGGCGAATGCAGGTCCCAAGTCTTGATCTCGTACTTCTCGCTATTCAGGTACTCTTCGCTGCCCTCTTTGAACGGCTGGTTCACGCCCAGCTCGAATGCCGGTCCATACATCCCGTAGTTGGACGACAAAGTTGCCGCCAACACAACCCTGCTCTTGAATGCGTTCAGACCGCCCGTCTGCAACCCAAAGGGCAGAATGTCCGGCGTGTTGGGCCAGAAGTTCGGCCGCATGTACTCGGATACCTCAGTCTTAGTGAGCTGAGTCATGTACTCGGTCAGCTCCGCCTTCGTGTTGCGCCAGGTGAAGTAGGTGTAGCTCTGCGTGTAACCGAGCTTCGCCAGCCGCTCCATGACGCGCGGCCGCGTAAATGCCTCTGCCAGAAAGATCGCATCCGGATACTCCGACTGCACCTCGGCGATCACCCACTCCCAGAACGGAAACGCCTTGGTATGCGGGTTATCCACGCGGAAGATGCGAGCACCCTTGCTGGCCCAGTAGGTGAAGACCTCTTTCAGGGCATCCCACAGACCACGCCAGTCGCTCGACTCGAAGTCGAGTGGGTAGATGTCCTGGTATTTCTTCGGCGGGTTCTCCGCATATTGGATCGAGCCGTCGGCGCGCTTCTTGAACCACTCGGGATGCTCCTTCACCCAAGGATGATCGGGTGCGCACTGAAACGCGATATCCAGCGCCAGCTCCATGTTGCGGTCCTTCAGCACAAGGATCAAATCCTCGAGGTCCGCTAGGCTCCCGAGCTCTGAAAGGATGTCCAGATGACCACCCTCCGCGGCGCCAATCGCCCACGGGCTGCCGACCTCGCCCGGTTTCGCCTCTGTAGTGTTGTTCTTCCCTTTGCGAAAGCTGCGACCGATCGGGTGGATCGGCGGCAAGTAGAGCACGTCGAAGCCCATCTCGGAAACATAGTCTAAGTGGGCGGCAACAT
>JAOAPJ010000059.1 GCA_025462805.1 Acidobacteriaceae bacterium | reverse complement strand
TTCATCCTGCCGCTTTTTCTGAACAAGGCAGATCTCGCCCTCGCCATTCCCGTCACCATCATTGCGGTGGCCGCGGTCGTTAAGCTCTTTGCGGCACGGGACTCCATCAGCCATCGCATCCAGCGCTGGCTCGATCGCAAGTTCTTCCGCGAAGCCTACGACGCCGAGCTGGTGTTGAGCGAACTCTCCGAACAGGCGCGCCGCTTCACCGAGGTGGCCCCGCTGGTGAACACCATCAGTCGACGCATCTCGGACGTGCTGCACGTTTCAAAGATCGCCGTCTACCTGCGCCACGGCCGCAGCTTCGGCGTAGAGCACTGCCTCGGCATTGACGGCGAGGCGCCGAAGCGATTCGAGGAGAGCTCCTCAACCGTGCGCAACCTTGCCCGCTCCAACCAGCCTGCGACGCTGTACCACGAGAACCCCGACGGCTGGTTCCTGCTCGCCGACGACCGGGAGCGGCAGGCGCTGGAGACCCTCGGCACCGAACTGCTGTTGCCCCTCGCCGGCCGCGAGCGCCTGCTTGGATTCATGAGCCTGGGACCGAAGCGGTCCGAAGAGCCCTTCACTCCCTCCGATCTGCGGCTGCTGCAATCGGTCAGCACCCAGGCTGGTCTCACATTGGAGATCAGCGCGCTGGTGCACTCCCTAGCCAGCGAAGCGGCACGCCGCGAGCGCATTGACCGGGAGATCGAGATTGCCCGTGAGGTGCAGGAGCGTCTCTATCCCCAGCAGATTCCTTCGCTGCCCGGCCACAGCATCTACGGCGCCTGCCGGCCCGCGCAGGGCGTTGGCGGCGACTACTACGACGTGCTGACGCTGGATAACGGCACGCTTGGGCTCGCCATCGGAGACGTCTCCGGCAAGGGCATCTCCGCGGCTCTGCTGATGGCCAGCCTGCGTGCCTCGCTCCGCGGCATGACCATGAACGGTCCGGACGACATGGCTCTGCTGATGGCGCGTGTGAATCGGCTCGTCTACGAGTCCTCTGCCACCAACCGATACGCCACCTTCTTCTTCGGTATCTACGAGCCCGCGGCCCGCCTGCTGCGCTACGTCAATGCCGGCCATAACCCGCCCTTTGTCGTCCGGGACCAGGAACTGCATGTCCTTGAGGGAGGTGGTCCGGTGATCGGGCTCCTGCCTGAGGCGCAGTACGAGGAATGCCACATCACGCTCGAACCCGGCGACCTGCTGCTGGCCTATACCGATGGCATCAGCGAGGCGCTAAACAACCAGGAGCAGGAGTGGGGGGAGGAGCGGATGCTTGCCGCCGCCCGCGCGCGGCTTCCCGAGGATGCGACCACCATCCTGCGGCACATCGTGAACGAGGCGGATCGCTTCGCCGCCTCCGCTCCGCAGCACGATGACATGACCCTGTTGCTGATGAAACTGCAGGGGGCCGTGGCGTTGTGATCCCGACGCTCGCCACCCTGCGTCTCCACGAAGAGGTCAGAATGCGCGTTCGGCGCGCTCCGCGGTACTCGGAACGCCCAGCCGCAGCGCCGCCCCCGATTCGAAGAGGGGGATGATCTTGTCGAACTCCGGACCGGAATGACTGCCGGTCAGCAGAATGCGTACCGGATGAAAGAGATCTTTCCCCTTGGCGCCAGTCTCCTGCTTCACCTGGCTCATCAACTCCTTAAAGCGTTCGGGCGTGATCGGGCCGGGCTCCGCGAGAGCGCGTGCAGCAAAGGCGCCGATCACACGCTGTCCCAGTTCACTTGCCAGGATCGCAGCGTTCTCCGGGTCGGCTTTGGTCTTTGCCGAATCCAGCGAAAAGATGAATGCCGCTTTCGCCGGAAGTTGATCCAGCCGGTCGACTCCGGGCAGCAGGACAGCAATCAGCCGTTCGAACCACTCCTTCAACTCTTCCGACGCTTTCTCCCGCACGCCCAGGTAGCCGGCCCTCTCGAAATAAGGCCACGCCAGTTCAGCGATCTCTGTGATCGGGCGCTGCTTCAGATAGTGCCGATTCAGCCAGTCGAGCTTGCCAAAATCGAAGACCGCCGGTGAAGGAGTGACACGCTCCAGCTTGAACTCAGCGGTCAACTCCTCTGGCGTGAAGGTCTCGCGCGTGCCCCCTTCCGGTCCCCAGCCCAGCAGCGCCAGGTAGTTCACGAGCGCCTCCGGCAGATAGCCCATCTCGCGGAAGCTGGCGATGGAGGTGGCACCGTGGCGCTTCGAGAGCCGCTCGCGATCGCTGCCCAGAATGGTCGAGAGATGCGCGAACTCCGGGACCGTCCAACCAAGGGCCTCGTAGATGGCGACCTGCTTCGGCGTGTTCGATACGTGATCGTCGCCGCGGATCACGTGCGTGATCTCCATCAGCGCATCGTCCACCGCGACCACGTAGTTATAGACCGGCATGCCATTGGACCGGACCAGCACCGGATCGCTGACTGCCTCATGAGGAAACTCCACGTCACCCCGCACCAGGTCGCGGAAGCGGATCGGGTGGTCTGGAATACGTAA
Organism: Acidobacteriaceae bacterium; assembly: GCA_025462805.1. Next base: position 896 of record JAOAPJ010000059.1, on the reverse strand, counting down.
CCGCACGGCGTAGGGTTCGCCACTTGCGGCGCGCTCCGTTGCCTCCTCAATGGACAACGCGCGGCATCGTCCGCTGTAGACCTGCGGCTGATGCGCGGCTGCAGCGGCGCCCCGCTCCGCATCCAGTTGCTCCGGTGTACAGAAGCAGCGATACGCCTTCCCCTTTGCTAACAGGCGCTCGGTGTGCTCAGCGTAGATAGGCAGCCGTTCGCTCTGGCGATACGGGCCATGCGCGCCGCCCATGACCGGGCCCTCCTCCCAGGTGAGACCCAGCCAGTGCAGATCTTCGATCAGAAAAGACTCATAGCGCGCCTCAGAGCGCTCAACATCGGTGTCCTCGATACGCAGGATCGCCGTGCCGCCATTGTGCTTTGCGAAGAGCCAGTTGTAGAGCGCAGTGCGCGCGTTGCCCACGTGCAGCATGCCGGTGGGCGAGGGCGCAAATCGCACCCGTGGTCTTGTCGCCATCATATGCGTCGATGCTAACGCAGCGGCGGCTGCGCATCAGCGCAGCCGCGCGCTCGATTGCTTACAATGAGTCGACACGGCACCGGAAACCGACACGGCGCTGCGGCACATCCGCAAAGGCAGGAGAACGAACAGCAATGCCCCACATGGTTCAGGATTCGCGCTACAAGAAGGAGATGGAAGGGCTGGACGAGCCCCCCTTCGACTCCGACTTCGGGCACAAGGTGTTCCACAACGTATCCAAGCAGAGCTGGTCAGAGTGGGTCGAACGTCAGAAGATGCTGCTGAATGAGTACCGGCTGCAGCCCTGGACGCGCGAAGCGCAGGAGTTCCTGGTGGAACAGATGGAGCAGTTCTTCTTCGGCGAGGGTTCGGCCCTGCCGCAGGATTACATTCCGCCGGCGGGGTAAGGATCAGAAGGCAGCGCA
>JAOAPJ010000058.1 GCA_025462805.1 Acidobacteriaceae bacterium | reverse complement strand
TCCGCTCCTTTTCATATCTGCATCCCTTCCGCGGCCCGGTTGCTACGAGCGGCCATGCGCCTTGCTTCGGAACTCACTTTAGCACGCGCAACGCGCCTATCGGCTAGCGACTGCCATATGCGCCCAGAGGGACCCCTTGGCCGACTCATTGTTTTGGTATACCAGTTGCATTCCATGTGTCAACGGGCGTACTATTCGTCCGTTTCGGGGCTACGAGTTCGATTCGAACTCAAAACATCTGGCATCGCGCGGAGATCGCGCTTGCCGGACGGCAGCCCCAAACACGGCTCCGTCGGCCACGAACGTACCTCAATGCAAGACATTTTCGGAGGGCACTATGGCTCAACGATTCGCTAATACACCCAGAGCGCTGCGACGGTTTTCAGCGCTGGCGGCGATACTGATCGGCTTTAGCAGCGCAGCCCTGTCACAGGTCGCCGGTGGCGAGCTGACAGGCGTCGTCAGCGATAACGGCGGCGCGGCCATCCCCAACGCCAGCATCTCGATCCGCGACACCGGGAGGGGAGAGACGCGCGAGGTCCGCAGCAGTGGCAGCGGCGTATATTCGGCTCCGAATCTGCTCCCGGGTTCTTACAACGTCACGGTTACGGCACCCGGCTTCTCTTCTCCGACGATCGCCGGAGTCGTCATCACCGTAGGCGGTGAGCAGGTGCTGAACATTGAGCTGACTCCTGGCAGCGTCACGCAGTCTGTGAAAGTCACAACCTCGCTCAACGGAGTCCAGCTAGCGTCCTCGTCCGTGCAGCACGAGGTCGACGCGTCGACGATCCGCGAACTGCCCCTCAATGGCAGGGACTGGACGCAGCTCGCCGCCCTGCAGCCGGGTGTATCCACCATCACGACCCAACCTGCGGTCGCTGTCGACTTCAACCGTGGTAACCGCGGCTTCGGCACGCAGCTAACGATCTCCGGCGGGCGCCCGCAACAGAACAACTATCGACTGGACGGCATCAGTGTGAACGACTACTCAAACGGGGGCCCGGGAAGCGTTCTCGGCATCACGATGGGTGTCGATGCCATTCAGGAATTCTCCGTACTGACGAGCAACTACTCTGCCGAGTACGGCCGGACGTCCGGCGGAGTGGTCAACTCAATCACGCGCTCCGGCACAAACGATATTCATGGCTCCGCGTATGAGTTCCTGCGCAACAGCGCCCTCGATGCCCAGAACTTCTTCGACGCTCGCCATCTCCCTTTCAAAAGAAACCAGTTCGGCGGCTCTCTGGGTGCACCTATCAGGAGGGGCCGAACCTTTGCCTTCGCGGACTATGAAGGCCTCCGACAGTCGCTCGGCGTAACCTTCGTCGACCAGGTGCCCTCCCCGAATGCGCGTGCGGGCCAACTGGCGGACGGCACCGTAGTCGCAGTCGATCCAGCGATCCAACGATTCCTGGCTTTCTACGCGCTGCCGAACGGCGCCATGAGCGGGAATACCGGCCTGTTCAGGTCGGCGGGACAACAAATCGCTCATGAAAACTTTCTCTCCGCACGGCTCGATCACAAGCTGGGCGCCAAGGATAGCCTGGCGGGCACCTATCAGTACGATGACGCAAACCTCTCCGTGCCGGACAAGCTGAATGACGTTTTGCTCGGCTCGAAGAGCCGCCGTCAGACCGTCGCGATCGAGCAGGATCACTCCTTCACCCCTCAGCTTCTCAACTCGTTCCGGCTCGGCGTCAACCGCGTCGTGGCAAAGAATGGAGTGGCCCAGAAGGCCATCAACCCTCTGGCAGCCGATACCAGCCTTGGCACGGTGCCCGGTCAGGCAGCGGCCCAGGTCAGCGTACCCGGCCTGACGCCATTTACCGGCGGCTTCAATGCGTCCTCCAGCTATTTCTTCAACTACACGTCCTATCAGCTCTATGACGATGCCTTCTTCAGCAAGGGGAGACATCAGTTCAAGTTCGGCTTCGCGTTCGAACGATTGCAGAACAATCTCATGGGCCTGGTCACAGTGGGCGGGTCCTTCAAATTCGGCTCGCTTGTCAACTTTCTGACCAACAAGCCCTCTTCGTTCACGGCGGAGTTGCCCAGCACCGTGTCCGAGAGAGGGCTGCGGCAATCGATTGTCGCGGGCTACTTCCAAGACGACTTCCAGATGACTCCACGCTTCACAGCCAACCTGGGCCTGAGGTATGAGATGTCGACCGTCCCGACGGAGGTGAAGGGCAAGCTGACCGCCTTGCGCTCCCCGAGCGACCCTCAACCACACCTGGGGAACCCCTACTTCGACAATCCTACCTTCCGCAACTTCGAGCCCAGGATCGGTTTCGCGTGGAGTCCCACTGCCAGCGCCAAGACCGCCGTTCGCGCGGGCATCGGCCTGTTCGATGTGTTGCCGCTGCTCTATCAGTTCGAGCTCCTCTCCATTCAGGCAGCGCCCTACTTCATTCAGGGCAGCGTCAAAAATCTGCCGGCCGGCTCGTATCCGACGCAAGCTTTCTCCCTGCTGGGCGCACCCTCCACCCTCCGGCAGTCTTATGTGCAGCCGAATCCGCGCCGCAACTACGTCGGGCAGTGGAATCTGAGTGCGCAGCAGGAGCTCGCAACCGACTTCTCTGCGACCGTCTCATATGTTGGGACTCGCGGCATTCACCAGCCGTTCCGGGCCGACGATATCAATATCGTTCAACCAGTCAGCGTGACCGAGGGGTACCTGTGGCCGTCTCCCGCCGGCAGCGGCACGCCCCTAAATCCGCACGCCGGCCAGATCGGAGCTATCGCCTGGGTGGGAGACTCGTACTACCACTCCCTCCAGGCCACGGTGCTCAAGAACATGAGTCACGGATTTCGCGTTCAGGGATCCTACACCTGGAGTAAGAGCATCGATACCGGATCGTCTACGCTGGCCGGTGATCCCTTCGGCAATTCCATCTCCAGCCTCTTTCTCTTCAATCCGAACCTCTCGGCGTCGAGGCTGAGGCGTGGCCTCTCCGACTTCAACGTAGCTCACAACCTGGTCATCAACTATCTCTTCGTCCTCCCCGGGCCGACGAGCGCCAATCACGCGCTCGCGTTCGTCGCCTCGGGATGGGAGCTGGGCGGAGTGATGCAGGCAAGCTCCGGGGTGCCGTTTACGCCCATCATCAGCGGAGATCCACTCGGCCTGAACAGTACCGATCCCTACGATTATCCGGATCGGCTGGCTGGTGGCGGATGCAAGACTGCGACGAACGCAGGGAATATCGCTCACTACATCAAAACCGAATGCTTTGCCTTTCCGTCTCCTTCAACTCGCCTGGGAAGTGCCGGCCGGAACTCTCTCATCGGGCCTGGACTGCAGAACTTCGATCTCTCGCTGTTCAAGAATCAGACGCTCTCCAGGATTCACGAGTCGTGGAACGCACAACTGAGAGTAGAAGTGTTCAATGCTCTGAACCACCCAAACTTTGCCCCGCCGACCAACAACAACGCGCTCTTCGACGAGACCGGCGGCAGCGTCGGGGGAGCAGGTCAGCTGGATACCGTCACCACTAGCGCCCGAGAAATCCAGTTTGGATTGAAGCTTACATTCTGACGCGCAAAGGATAGTGGCAGACATGGGTGGAGTCAGTAAAGCGTACCAAGCAAGCCGCAAGCTGGTGTCCCCGCGGCCTACGCATGTGCGGTGGTTCATCCTGTTCCTGATCACCGTCATTATGGCGATGAATGCGCTGGACAGGCTAAGCCTCAGCGTCATCGGGAGAGATATCCAGGAAGAATATGGTATCTCCACCCAGGCGATGGGCTGGGTTCTCGGTAGCTTCTTCCTGGGTTACGCGTTCTTTCAGATCCCCTTCGCCTACATCGGGGAGAGGTACGGGGCACGTAGCGTTTTGACGATGGCGATCCTCTGGTGGTCGCTCCTGACCGGAGCGATGGCCCTCATCCCGCACTCGATGGTGGGCAGTCCTTACATTGTGGCGTGGGTGCTTGTGATACTTCGGGTCCTTGCCGGCATGGGCATCGCGGCCGCCCCGCCGAACACCAACAAAGTGGTGGCATTCTGGACCAGTTCCCGAGAACGTGGCCTCGGCAGCAGTTCGTCGTTGCTGGGCACGGGTGTCGGAGGAGCGATAGCTCCCTTAGTGATCGCGCTTTGTATGCAGCGCTGGGGTTGGAGAGTCGCAATCCTGATCTGCGCTGCGATAGGTACGGTAGTGGCGGTGCTGTGGGGCTACTACGGGCGAAGCACCCCGGAGGAGCATCCTGGCGTCAACACCGCAGAGCTGCAGATGATTCGCTCCGGCCGGCACGCAGCCACGGATAAAGTGGAACGACCCAGCTGGAAGAGGCTGCTCTCTACACGATCCGTCTGGGGATTGCTCCTCAGTTACTTGTTCCAGGGCTATACGTTCTACATCTACGTTTCGTGGTTCTTCATCTATCTCATCCGCGCGCGGGGCATGACCAGCATTCAGAGTGGAATGTGGTCTTCGACGCCTTTTATTGCGATCACTATCCTGTCCCCGGTCGGAGGCGTCTTCTCCGACTGGTGTGTCGTGAAACTTGGCCGGCGGCGCGGCCGGCGTACCGGCGTCTGGGTCGGGATGGGAACAGCCGCCGCGCTGCTCGTCACCGGCGCCCATACCAAGAACAACACCGTCGCCATCCTGCTCATGGGGACTGCTGCAGGCTTCATCCTCTTTGCGGTGGCAAGCTGGTGGGCCACCTGCATTGACCTCAGCCGGCAGCACTCATCGATTCTCTCCGCCGCGATGAATACCTGTGGAAGCCTCGGCGGCTGGATCTCTCCGATCGTCACCGGCTACATCGCAGCGGCATTCGGATGGACTAGGGCTCTCGACGTCGCGGCGGTCATCACCGTGGTGAGCGGATTGCTGTGGTTCCTAGTGGATGCGGAGGATGATCTGGAGTCCGAGTTCCTGCCGGCTGGTCAGCTGGCCGCAACCTGATGCCTTCAGCCCGTCAAGGCTGCGCTCCCGAATCGATGCCAAACCAGGAGGAAGGAAGCTAAATGTCCAGCACAGAGACAGAAGAGGAGCTTGCGGCAGCCTGGAGCTCGGAGGAGCGATGGAAAGGGATTGTGCGCTCCTTCTCGCCGGCTGACGTACTCAGACTCTGCGGTACGCTGCGACCGGACCATACGCTTGCCAGAGTCGGAGCCGAGCGACTATGGCGCTTGGTGAGAGAGGAGCCGTATATCCAGACGATGGCCGCCGTGAGCGGGAGCCAGGCCATCCAGCACGTGCTCGCGGGACTCAAGGCCATCAACGTGAGTGGAGGATTTGTCGCTGCAGACGCGAATGATGCGCGCGAGATGTATCCGGATGAAGGCCTTTATCCGGTGACCAGTGTCCCGAATATCGTGCGAAACATTAACAACTCGCTTCGCAGAGCCGACCAGATCACTCATGCCGAGGGCCGCACGGATGTCGATTGGTTTGTACCGATCAAGGCGGATGGCGAGGCCGGCTTCGGTGGGAACCTGAATACCTTCGAGCTGACTAGGCAGTTGATCGACGCGGGAGCATCCGCTATCAGCTTTGAGGACCAGCTTCCTTCCGCGAAGAAGTGCGGACACCTGGGCGGGAGAGTTCTGGTTCCGACGGCGGAGTTCCTTCAAAAGCTCAATGCCGCCAGGCTGGCGATGGACATTGCCGGAACCTCCACACTGTTGATTGCGAGGACCGAGGCGAATACGGCAAATCTGCTGTCGAGCGATATCGACGAGAGAGACCAGGCGTTCCTGACGGGGACGCGAACTCCAGAAGGCTACTTCGAAACTGCCCCGGGCGTGGATGCTGCCATCGCACGTGCCCTGGCCTACGCTCCCTACGCCGACCTGCTGTGGTATGAGACCTCGCAGCCGAGCCTGGAAGAGGCCACCGCATTCTCCCGAGCGGTGCGGGAAAGGTTCCCGGAGAAGCTCTTCTATTACAACTGCTCCTCCTCTTTCAACTGGAACAGGATGCTAGATGAGAAGGCGATCGCCACCTTCCAGCAGGACCTGGGAAAACTAGGCTACCGATTTCAAAACTGCTCGTTCATGGGCTTCCACGCCATGCAGCTCAGCCTTTTCAAGATCGCCAAGCGCTATCGCGAGACGGGAATGGCAGCATTCGCCGACCTGCAGGAGGAGCAACGCGAGGCGCTGAAGGACGGTTACCGCGGCTGGAAGCACCAGAATTTTGTGGGTACCGGCTACTACGACGATGTTGCCGAGACCATCGCAGGAAGGTCTCCCTCCACAGCGGCTCTTAGCGGTTCCACCGAGGAAGCGCAATTCTAGACAGCGCATGATGGAAAGATCGTGGAAATGGCGCTCAAGCCAGAGAATGCGAGCACCTGAAACCGTGGATTTTGCGAATGGGAGTCAGTGGGAGTGAATTTGATGGAGCGGCCAATCAATAAGTTATTGAGGAGATTGGTTGCGGGGGTAGGATTTGAACCTACGACCTTTGGGTTATGAGCCCAACGAGCTACCGGGCTGCTCCACCCCGCAACATGATAGTAACAAGCGGGGTGGCCTCCGTCAAGGTCTGCGGCTCTTGCGAAAACCGGGTAAGTGTCACATTCAGAGTGCTTTGATGACGTCTGCCGGTTCGGGGCGCACACGAAAATCTGCATATCCTTGCGCCCACCGGATCAGGCTATCCTGCCCAATCACGAAGGTTGCCGGAAGCGGCAGTCGCCATGAGGATTCGCCGTTGATGAACGGGATGTTGACCAGGATCGAGCGGTAGTAGCCCTGCATGGATGCGGGTACAGCGTATGCCGCCCCGAAGCTCTCTGCCGTCTTCGCGGCCTCGTCGCGCAGAAGGGGGAACGGAAGGCCGTGCTGTGACACCGTGAACTCGTTTTGGCGGACCGTTTGCGGTGAGATGGCGACCAGCAAGGCCCCGCGCTCGCGCACGGCAGGGTAGAGGTCGCGCCAGGTTTCGAGCTCCGTCACGCAGTAGGGACACCAGCGGCCGCGGAAGAACGAGACGATCACCGGACCGAGCGCGAGCAGGTCGGCAGAGCGCACCAGCTTTCCGTTGACGTCAGGAAGGGCGAAGGCAGGAGCCGCCGCGCCAGGTTTCAGCAGCCGCTCTTCGACTCCGGTGGCAAACAGATCGGCAATGGCGCGCTCGTTCAGTTCCAGCCGCTCCGGCTGCACCAGGTTGCGAGTCTGCGCGGTGATGTCGTCCAGCCTGTCCTGAAGTGCCATGACCTGTCGCAGCAAAAAATCTAGCGGCCCATCCCGCCGCCCATGCCACGCATGGCGCTGAGCGAGCCCATCAGCTTGCGCTGCATACCGGGTTTGCCGGCGCTCTTGAACATCTTGCGCATCTGCGCGTACTGGCGCAGCAGTTGATTGACCTCCTGCACGCTGGTGCCGGAGCCACCTGCAATGCGCTTGCGCCGCGAGCCGGAGATGATCTCATGATGCCGGCGCTCCTGGTTGGTCATGGAGTTGATGATCGCCTCGACGCGCGAGAACTGGTTCTCATCCACCTGGCCGGCCATCTGCTGCAGCCCCTGGAAGGGTCCGACCGACGGCAGCATCTTCATGATGCTCTGCATGGACCCGAGCTTCTTGATTTGGCGCAGCTGGTCGCGGAAGTCCTCCAGGGTGAAGCCATCCCCCGAGAGTGCTTTGCGTGCAAACTCCTCGGACTTCTTTCGATCGAGCGTCGACTCCGCCTTCTCGATCAGCGTCATGATGTCGCCCATGCCGAGGATGCGGCTCACGATGCGGTCGGGATGGAACGGCTCAAACGCGTCCGGCTTCTCGCCCGTGCCGATGAACTTCACCGGCTGCCCGGTGATGTGGCGAATCGATAGGGCCGCGCCGCCACGAGCGTCGCCATCCATCTTGGTCAGGATGGTGCCGGTCAACGCGAGCTGCTTATGAAATGAGTCCGCGGAACGCACCGCGTCCTGACCAGTCATAGCGTCGGCGATGAACAGGATCTCCTGCGGCGAGAGCAGAGCCTTCAGCGAGCGCATCTCCTCCATCAGATCGCTGTCGATGTGCAGGCGGCCGGCGGTGTCGACGATCAGTACGTCACAGCCGTAGTTCACGGCTTCGCGCCGGGCCTCCTTCGCCAGCCGCTCGACGAGCGGCGTGCCCGCTGGCTCGCCCTTCAGATCGCCTTCGTAGATGTTCGCCTTGATCGAGCTGGCGACGACCTTGAGCTGCTCGCGCGCGGCCGGCCGGTAGACGTCGACGGAGACCAGCATGGGGCGGTGGCCGCCCTTCTGCAGCCAGGCCGCCAGTTTGCCGGAGGTGGTCGTCTTACCCGAGCCCTGCAGGCCGGCCATCAGGATGACCGTGGGCGGCCGAGACGCGAAGTTGAAGCGCGCGGTGTCCTTGCCCAGAATCGAAATCAATTCGTCGCGGACGATCTTGATGACCTGCTCGGTCGGCGAGAGGGCGGTCATCACCTCGGAGCCCATGGCCTTCTCGCGGACGTGCTCGATCATCTCCTTGACGACTGCCAGGTTGACGTCTGCTTCCAGCAGCGCAACCCGGATCTCGCGCAGGGCGTCGTTGATGTTCTCTTCGGAGACCGTGCCTTCGCCGCGCAGATTCTTGAAGGCTCGCTGTAGCTTGTCGGACAGATTCTCAAACATAGGATTCCCTTCAAGTCTACCAGCCGGCATAGGCGGCTCCTCGCCGGGCGGTGTAAGGTGTCGTGTATGTTTGGACCGCTCTCCAGGGCCTTGCCGCTGGTGTTCGCCGACCTCTGTGTGCGCCCGTGGATCGTGGCGCTGGTGCCCGTGCTTGCCGTTTCCGTCGCCGGTGCGCAGCAGGCGCCAAGCACGCCCCAGTTGCAGGAGCGGGGTGGGGCCTTGGCTGCACATCAGGAGACCACTCCGATGCTGAACGACTACCAGCGGTCGAACATGGCCGCCTGGGCGCAGGACTTCGCTGACTTGCACCGGTACAGCGCCGCCAACGCAGAGCTGGGCGCCCCCGCCGCCGGCGAGCGCCGCGTGATCTTCTACGGCGACTCGATCACGGACTTCTGGAAGCTCGGCGAGTTCTTTCCGGGCAAGAACTACATCAACCGCGGCATCAGCGGGCAGACTACTTCGCAGATGCTCCTGCGCTTTCGCCAGGATGTCATCGACCTGAACCCGGACATGGTGGTGATTCTGGCGGGAACGAATGATATAGCCGGAAACACAGGAGCGATCTCGATTCCCGATATCGAGGGGAATATCAGCTCGATGGCGGAGCTGGCGCGCGCTCACAACATAGCCCTGGTGCTCTCGTCGGTGACGCCGGTGAACAACTACACCGCTCAGTCGCAGCGCTTCTTCGCCGATCGTCCGCCGGCGCAGATTCTGCGCCTGAATGAATGGGTGAAGGCGTACTGCGCATCGACCAACTGCTACTACCTCGATTATTTCAGCGCCATGGTGGATGGCAGCGGCTTGTTGAAGCGTGAGCTGAGCGAAGACGGGCTGCACCCAAACGATTCCGGGTACAAGGTCATGGCACCACTGGCGGCTTCGGCCATCGAGAAGAGGATGGCGTCACGCTAACTGCTGCGGCTCAGCAGCTGGTAGCTCCGTGAAAGCTGAAGACCTCCGCCGCGGCGAGCACGGTATTGGTGTGGATGGTCACCGTGTCCTCAAGCCGGTGCGCGTAGCCACCAGCGAAGACAGAAAAGATCGGCGCTCCCACGGACTGCGCCGCACGGAAGACAATCCGGTCCCGCTCTTTGAGGCCATCCATCGTCAGAGCCAGGCCGCCAAGCTGGTCATCCATATAGGGGTCAGCGCCGGCTACGTATGCGACGATCTGCGGGTGAAAGTGCGCGAACGCGGTGGCGAGGGCGCTTTCGAGGGAGGAAAGGTAGCCGCTGTCATCCGTCCCATCTTCGAGCGGCACATCCAGCGAAGACGGCGGCTTGTAGGCGGGGTAGTTGTTCTCTTGGTGCATGGAGAGAGTGAAGACGCCCTGCGCGCTCGGCTGAAGCGAGCCGCTGATCGAATCCGGAGGCGTGGCTTGCGACGCGCGCTGCGCGTCTGGTGGAGGGAAGATAGCGGCGGTGCCGTTGCCGTGATGAACGTCGAGATCGATCACCATCGCTCTTTGAACGGTTCCATCGTGCAGCAGCCGGGCCAAGGCAATCGCAACATCGTTCAGCATGCAGAAGCCTTCGCCGTGGGCGGGATGAGCGTGGTGGAAGCCGCCGCCGATGGAGCAGGCAACGCCATCGCGCATGCATAGGCGCGCTGCCTCCAGGGTGCCGCCACAGCCCAGCAGGGTTGCCTCCACCAGCGGCTTCGAGTAGGGGAGTTCCATGCGGCGGATCTCCTGCTCCGAGAGCGTGCCGCGGATAAGCCGGTCGACATAGCCTGCCTCGTGCACCCGCATCACGTCCTCGATAGCGATGGGCTGTGCCGGCACAAAGTCGCTTTCGGATGCCGTGCG
>JAOAPJ010000007.1 GCA_025462805.1 Acidobacteriaceae bacterium | reverse complement strand
CCGGATTGCAGCCCGGGAATGTCGCTGAGTCCGGGAACCCCGGTAATGGCCCGCGACTCGGAGCTGGTCAGATTGCTGGATATCACTGCGTTCTGGCCATCCCGCAGATCCAGGTCGGCGGTAAGCTGACGGTTGGTGATGACCGGGATGTTGTTGATCGACGTGCCTCCCAGCGCCTGCAGCTTGATCTCCAGCTTCAGACCGATCGACTGGTCGCGATGAATGTGCGGTGTCGCCTTCATGGAGAGGCCCAGGTCCTGGTACTGCACCTGCGGAATCGTCTGCTGCTGCGCCGTCGCTGCCGTGCCCAGGCCCAGGGCGGCGAGCTGACTGGAAAGCCCCGCTGTGCTCAGCCCCGCGATGGAGCTGCCGGTCAGGTTCGAGTAAGTGGATGTGATGATCGGATAGCGCAGTCCGGAGAGAATGTCGCCGGCCTCCTGGTCCTGAAGCCGGAGTTGCAACTGATCGATGGCGCGGCTGTCGCTCGCGTTCAGCGCCAGATTCACCGTCTGCGTGCCGAGCGTGAGACCGGTAGCCGTGAGACCTCCGCCGAAGATCGCAAATGGCTGGCCCAGCAGGTTGCCAGAGCCTAACCCCTGCGAAATCAGGATGGCGGCGATGGCGACGGTATTACCTGCGCTGGCCAGGCCGCTGGAGACGATCGCATCCACTGCAGCCTGGTTGTTGGTAATCAGGCTGTTCAATTGGCTGTTCAGATTGAAGGCCTGCACCTGCTGCGTGAGCTGAGCGCCGGCGTTGACCGTGCGATCGCGAGCCACCTCGTAGATCTTCACATCCAGAAGCACCTGGCTGTGCCCCTGCATCATTTCGGAGAGCGTGTGATTCAGTAGCCCAAGTTTGCTCGCGGTGCCGCGCACGATCAGCCTGCCGGTGCCCGGCTGCACCGTCGCCTGCTGAATCTCGAACACATTGCGGGCCAGATTGCCGATGTCCGTCACCTCCTGGGTGGTCAGACCGGGCAGATACACCGACTCCACCAGCAGCCGCTCGTAGGTGGCACGGTTCTCTCGCGTGTCCTTTGCAATCAGCACACGATGCGGATCGAGCGGCACGAAGAATGAGTTTGTCTCCAGCCGCAGCAACTGCGCCGCGTGCTCAAAATCAACGTCGTCGGCGTCGAAGCGAACTGGCTGGGTCGTCACACTCGCATCGAAGCTGGGCACGATGCCGTAACTACCGAGCACCTGTTGCAGCAGTGTCTGCGCGTCCGCGCGCACGTGGAAGCTGTGCACACCGGGCGTCGGCTCCAGCCGGATCGCATCGGCGATCTCGGTCGTCATGTCGTTCGGTCCCGGCCCGGCCCCCGTCAGGTCCGCAACATCGTTGCTGTGCTGCGCCACGATCGGGTTCTGCGGATCGACTTCGAATGCCTCTGCCAGGCGCGCCCGGGCGACGTCGTCCTTGCCCAGGATGCGCGCCTTCTCCGCCTGCTGGATCAGGTCACTCGCGAAGTGGGCCTTGGCCACGGCAGCAGCGTTGCGGTAATCGTTGTTGGTCGGGTCCAGGCTTGCGGCCTCGGCGAACGCGCTGTACGCCGTCCGCGTGTCCCGCCGCTCGATGGCATGCGCCCCGGTCAGAAACGCCTTGGCTGCTTCGCGCTTGTCATGCCCGGTTGGCATGCTGGTCGTGATGGCAGCGCTGGTGGACGCGTCCGCACTGGCGGACTGCTGGGCATATGCCTGCACCGCGCACAGCGCGAGCGTCCATGCCGCCAGGTGCAAGCGCATCTGTCTCACGCCACTTCCTTCGCGTCCAGCAGAGCGCTCAGACTCTCCGCGCAGATCTCCGGCGCGTGCTGCATCAGCCGCTCGAAGGACGAGTGCCCGGTCGCCACGGCGATCACCGGGATGTTGTTGGCCCGTGCGGCGGCGATGTCCGAAGGCGTATCGCCTACCACAACCAGCGATGCTTTGGCCCCCACCAGCGTGCGAGCGGCTTCGGCTGCGGCTGCGATCATCGCGGCGCGCTGTTCATGCGCATCGCTGAAGCCGCCGAAGCGGAACCACTTGCGCAGTCCGGCAAGCTCCAGCTTCAGCCAGCCGATGGACTCCAGATTGCCGGTGGCCACGCCGAGGCACTTGCCCGCCTCTGCCAGATGCGCCAGCGCCTCTTCGACTCCGGGCATAATCTTCAACTGCATTCCCCCGGCATCGCGCTCGACCACCGAGCAGATCGTCTTCAGCAGGCTCGTCTGGTGAGGACGCCAGGCCGCATCGGCGATACCGGCGGCGGCAAAGGCGTCCCGCAGGATGCGGGGATCGGTCGAGCCCTGGACCGAGATCGGCTCGAGCGAGAGCGGATGGCCGAGTACCTCCACGCACGCCTTCGAGAACGCGTGATAGTGGACCCGGCCGGGATCGCGCAGCAGGGTGCCGTCGATATCGAAGAGATAGGCGTCGTACCCGTCCCAGCGCAGGCCAGGACGCCACGCGACACGACCGTGGGCGGTGTCGCCGGAGATGTACTCCGCCGAAACGGATGCGGTGACTGTGGGCTGCAAGACTGCGGATCGCTCCTGACTCGCTCGCAGGGCGAGTCTACCCCTGGGAGCGCATCATCTGCTTGGGCTGTTCCAGTAGAGGACGCACGGGACGTGGCGGACGCTTGAGACCGTTGCGAATCTGCGCGGGATCCATATGCAGCTCGGCAATGGTGCGGCTGAGGGTATTGCGGTGCATCCCCAGCTCCTTGGCTGCCTTGCACTGGTTGCCGCGGTGGGCGGCCAGCACCTCCAGAATGAAGCGCTTCTTGAACTCGCGAACCGCTTCGTCGTAGGTGATTCCACCGGTGTGCATCTGGCTGACCAGGCTGTCCAACTCGCGTTTCACAGAGTCCTCTTTCTTGGCTACGGACCGAATCGTCGCCGGTCTCGTTTGTTGATTACGGTCGCCCCAAACCGGTGGCTTCCCGGCGCGCTACGTCGTGCAGATGGTGCAGTCCGAACTGAATTCTACCGCCGAGATCCTGAGGCAGCACAGTAGCACTTCCGTGGGCCCCGGGCAAAAAGTATGGCACCAATTGCGACTGCGCGAGCCATGCTTGTCCAGGAAAAAATCCCACAATCGCCGCGACTGCGAGCGCCACCAGCACGTAGCCCTTGATCAGCCCGAAAACACCGCCGGCCAGACGGTCTGCCCAACCCAATCCGACCCGCCGAAGTATCCAGCGTAGCACCCGTCCGACGATTCCGGCGGCCAACATCACCGCCAAGGCGATCAGGAGAAAAGCGACGGCGTGGGCCGCGGCCGACTCGTGAATCAGGCCACTGACGTAGGGCGTCACCACAAGGTAATATCGCCCTGCAAGCAGGATGCCGGCGATCAGACCTGCCAGCGCGCAGACCTCCACCAGCAGGCCGTGGAGGAACGCCACCACCACCGACAGGGCGAGCACGGCAACGATCGCCCAATCGAACGGTGTCCAGGCTGCCGGCGCCAACATCTGCATGGCGCGATGGTACCCCAGCTCTAGCCCAGATCAAGCTCCCGGCCGGTCAGCAGCCGGTAAGCATCCAGATACTTGCGTTGCGTCTTTGCCACGACATCCTCAGGCAGCGCGGGGGCGGGCGCCTGTTTATTCCACCCGATCTGCTCCAGGTAGTCGCGCACGAACTGCTTGTCGAAGGACGGCTGAGGGCCGCCCGGCCGGTACTGGTCCGCAGGCCAGTATCGCGACGAGTCCGGGGTCAGCACCTCATCGGCCAGGATGATGCCGTCCGGTGTGACGCCAAACTCGAACTTCGTATCCGCCAGGATGACGCCGCGTTCGGCTGCGTAGCTTGCGGCGCGGTTATAGATGGCGAGGCTCAGGTCCTTGAGCTTGGTGGCCGCCGATGCGCCCACGCGCGTGGTCATCTCGGCGAAGGAGATGTTCTCGTCATGCTCGCCGCCCAGGCTCTTCGAGGCTGGTGTGAAGATCGGCTCGGGCAGCTTGTCGGACTCCCGCAGGCCCGCGGGCAGGGAGATACCGCATACTGCGCCCGTCGCCTGATAGTCCTTCCAGCCCGAGCCGGAGAGATAGCCGCGCACGACGCACTCGACCGGAAACATCTGTGCGCGCTTCACCAGCATGGACCGGCCATCAAGCTGCTTTGCGTAAGGGCGCAGCGCCTCGGGATACTCGATCACCTTCGCCGTGATCAGGTGGTTGGGCACAACATCCCGCAGCATGTGAAACCAGAAGAGCGAGAGCTGGGTAAGGATCTTGCCCTTGCCTGGTATCCCGGTGGCGAGCACGTGGTCGAAGGCGGAGATGCGGTCGGTTGCGATCAGCAGCAGCGCTTCTCCGACGGCGTAGAGATCGCGCACCTTGCCGCGTGCGAGCAAAGGGAGGTCAGGGAGATCGGTCTGCGTGAGTGTCTGCAAAGGGTTTGCTGCCTGAGAGTGAAGCTGAGTTCGATTCTCCGGAGGGGCTCCCGCTTTGTCAACGCGAGGCAATCCTGGCCCGGCCGTGCTTGTGTGAATTTTTCTGCAAGTGAATCTGTCCCGGTTGCTGCTGCGTTCCATAGTTACCCGGGCCTCGTTGTCGACTTGTTCCTCCTCCCCAAGTTGAACTCTCCATCCATCCACGTACCTCCCATGCTGAGGATTGCCCATGAAACCACAGGAGTTTGCATTGGATTCACTGGTCCAGGCACGTCTGGACCGTCGTCGCTTCTTTCGTCAGGCCGGCATGCTCGGGTTCGGTGCGGCGGCCGCCGGGCTGATGCCCTCTGCCGCTTTCGCTGAGGCTGAGTCTCCAGCCGAGCGCGAGCAGGAACGCGAGCAGGCCAAGGACACCGTGAAGCAGATCTTCACTGCGGCGCTGATCGCCGAAGATCTCGCGACCACCTTCTACTACAACTCGCTCGTCGGAGAGGTCATCGAAGACCCGAATCTCGCTGGCGAGGGTGGCTCCGCCACCAATGTCACTGCAGCGGGAAACTTCGGCAATGTCGCCTACATTCGTGCAGCGTTAACCGAAGAGATCGCGCACGCCAACCTGCTGCGCAGCCTGCTCGGCATCGCCGACGCAGCGCACGATCCGGTGCAGACCTTCTACTTCCCGGCAGGATCCTTCGACACACTGGCAGCCTTCACGGGTCTGCTCGATGCGCTGGAGAATGCCTTCATCGGCGCCTATCTCAACGCTATCCAGGAGCTCGCCACCAAGGCCGCGCATCTCCGTGCGCGGGACGAGCGCGACCAGGACGACAGTGACAGCAAGTACACGGCAGAACAGCTCGAATACTTTGCCAAGGTGGCCGCGACCATCATGGGTATCGAGTGCGAGCACCGCGTACTCGGCCGCGTCATCAGCAATTCCAATCCCGCCAACAATCTGAACTACGAGCAGACCGATGGCCTGAACGCCGTCTTCAACGGACCCAAGTCTGCTGTCGCCGCGCTGACGCCGTTCCTCACGCCCTCAACCGGCCCCGCGTACTCATTCGCTGCAGCCATCGCCGGCCAGTCTGCGGTGTCTGAACCGGTGGGAGGGAATCCGCCGGCGTTCTAGCTCGGCTGTATCGAGCTCTCATTGCGCGTCCAGAAGTTGGGCGCGCACCTCTTCGTGGCGCTCAGAACATGTTCCGAAATCGCCTACGCGTAAGCAGGCACGTGACGCTCCGCTCGCTCCGGTGCGCGCTCGTGATGGCCGAGCTTCACCGAGACCAGCTTCGACACGCCCGGCTCCTGCATGGTCACGCCGTAGATCAGGTCCATCGCGGTCATCATGCGCTTGGAGTGCGTGACCAGTACGAACTGCGTCTCCTTCGCCATGCCCTTCAGCATCTCGGCCAGCCGTCCGACGTTGGTCTCATCCAGCGGCGCGTCCACCTCGTCCAGCACGCAGAAGGGGCTCGGCTGATAGAGGAAGATGCCGACCAGCAGAGAGAGCGCGGTCAGCGCCTTCTCGCCGCCC
>JAOAPJ010000438.1 GCA_025462805.1 Acidobacteriaceae bacterium | reverse complement strand
AAAGAATGGCTGAGCGCCGATTGTCCCACCCAGGTCTCCGGGGGAGCGGGCATCGCGCACAAAGAACTGCATCTCGTGCGCCCAAACTAGTTAGGTTCTCAATAAATGTCAAGAAAAACATTTGCCTACGCTGTGAACGATCAGTCAGTTCTTTTGCTTGATCTGACGTATTCGGTAAACTCGCAAATCAATGAGCGACGACGCGCGCGGATATACATGCGGCAATTGTTGTCTGGTGGTTCTTCGTTCGCTTCTTGCTGTTTTCCTTGTGTGGTCCCCGGTTTTCAGTTCGCTCTGGGCTCAGAGTACCGAGGGAGAAAAGGCGGCCATCCAGCAACAGTTCACAGAACTCGTCGGGGCCGGGTCAAAGAGTTTGCAGCAAGGAGACAATATTGCCGCGGAGCAGGCATTTCGCCAGGCGCTCGCGCTTGATCCAGAGTCCGTGCCGGTCTTGAACAACCTGGCAATTGCCGTTGCGCGCCAGCATCGCGAGGCGGAGGCAATCTCGTTATATGAACGGGCGCTTCGCCTGAAGCCCGGCGATTCGGTGACACGACGCAATCTCGGTGTCGCTTACTTTCGCGCTGGCCAATACCGGCCGGCTCTGCCGCTGCTCGAAGGCTCGGCAAGAAGCATGCCTTCCTTCCAAATACTGGAACTTGCAGGACTCGATGCTTTCGCGCTCGATCGCTATGACACAGCAGCGCACTACCTGGAGGCGGCTCATCGCGCGCAGCCAAATGATCTACAAACGCTCGACATGCTTGGCAAGGCATATCTGCGAACTAAGAACTACACGGGCATAAGAGATGTGTTCCGGCAGATTATGGCGCTCGACCCGGAGTCTGCAGCGGCCCACACCCTGATGGCGATGGCTTACGACAAGCTTTACCGTGAGCAGGATGCAATTCACGAGTTTGAAGCGGCGCGCGCTGCAGATCCAACCTATCCAGGCATTCACACCGGACTGGGGGTTATCTACTGGCGGAATGACAATCTCGATGCGGCGGAGCGGGAATTCCGCGAAGAGCTGAGCCGCTATCCTCAAGATCCGATCGCCAACTGCACATTGGGTCGGATTCTGCGACGGCGCGACAAATCCGCGGAGGCGGTCGCTTACCTCAAGGCCGCGCTCGCAGCCAATCCCTCGTATCGAGATGCGCTGCTCGAGTTGGGAGAGTGCTGGATACGGCTCGATCAGCCGTCCTCGGCGATTGAACCGCTGCGAAAGGCGATTGCACTCTCACCCGATGATGCTGAGGCGCACTTCATCCTGGGCACTGCTCTGAACAAATCGGGTAGTCCCGGCGAGGGTGCAAGAGAGCGTGCGAAATGCGCACAGCTTCGTGCAAAGCAGAGACCACAGAGCGCACATTAGAACGGAAGCACGTGGTCGCGACGAGGGATCGATCCCACAGCGCGAAATGTCTACTTTCCACCGAGCCAACAGACGACGTGTCACGCACTCACAGCGCTCGTATGCCGCGGGCGCTGGCGAATGGCGCCCAGCCAGTGGTTTCGCGGCTGCGTCGGAATCGAGTCTCGTAGACTATCCCAATTGGAAGCGCTGCGCGAGAGCGCTCCGTCGGGAGCGAAGATCTCCTTCTCCGTCGGAGGAGATCTTACTGGAGGTCCCTCCGCATGAAGCTCGGCTTATTTACCCCGGTATTCAACGATCGATCTTTGGACGCGATGCTTGAGGCGCTCCGAGTCTGGCCTCAGATCACAATGCTCGAGATCGGCACAGGTGGCTGGCCAGGTGGCCAGCACCTGGATCTGTCCTCTCTGTTGGGAGATGCAGGGCGGATCTCTGCATATCGCCGCCAGCTCGCAGGGGCAGGGTTAGGCATCAGTGCGCTTTCCTGTCATGGGAATGTGGTGCATCCAGACCAGGTGATTGCAGACCGCGATGCGCGCCTGTTTCGGCAAACTGTTGAGTTGGCCGGGCAGATGGAGGTTCCCGTAGTAGTGACGTTCTCTGGCTGTCCGGGAGGCTCGCCGGCGGATCGTACGCCCAATTGGATCACAGCTGCTTGGCCTCCCGAGTATGCAAAGTCTCTGCGATGGCAATGGGAGGAACGCCTGATTCCCTATTGGACCGAGGCAGCGGCCTTCGCCTCGGCACACGGGGTAAAGGTCGCCTTGGAAGCACATCCGGGATTCGCGGTCTACAACGTGGAGACGCTCCTGCGGCTGCGGGCTGAGGCTGGGCCATCCATCGGCATCAACCTCGACCCAAGCCACCTGTGGTGGCAGGGCATGGACATACCGACCGTGATCGCGGCGCTGGGCGAGGCCATCTTTCATGTTCATGCCAAAGATGTCGCACTGATTCCCGCAAACGTCGCGCGCAACGGTGTGCTTGATCCAAAGAGTTTTTCGGATTTGGCATCTCGCTCCTGGTTGTTCCGCTCCGTAGGATGGGGTCACGCGGAACTCGAGTGGAAGGCCATTGTCTCGGCGCTGCGGCTAGTGAGCTACGACTATGTGCTTTCGATCGAACACGAAGATGCCCTGGCCTCGATCCATGACGGCTTGGGATCGGCGGTGGCCCTGTTATCGCGAGTGCTTCTTCGCGAGCCTCCCGTCAAAGCATGGTGGGCGTGATCCTGTGCTGATCGATGCACCCAGCGCCAGAAGCTCCTGAGGAGCTTGAGCGTGCTCCTGCCCCGGGGCGGATCCCCCGGTCGGAAGTTCGATCACCAAGGGGAGGAACGGTTCCGGCCGCAATCGTGCCGCCATTGGCGGCGGCTGCCTGATACGCCATCGCACGTCCTAGAGCCGAGCCCAGGCATTTGTTCGCGTCCGGACGGGCGCAGACAGGTGTTAACCTGAAGGCGGTTCGGACCTACCGGGGCACAAGTCGATCGCTATGACCATGCGGTACAGCCATCTCGCTCCTGATCATCTGACTGCTGCCATGGAGACAATCACTCCCGAGCAACGGGAGACCAGAGTGGCGAGCGGCAAGCGCGAGCGGAACCTGAAGTCAGTAAGTGGCGCAAAACACACGAGATGATCGACACGCGAAAGTGGCGGAATTGGCAGACGCACCAGACTTAGGATCTGGCGGGGAAACCCGTGGGGGTTCAAGTCCCCCCTTTCGCACCAACCTTTTCTAAATCACAGCAATCAGCATTCAAAGAGGAAGTCTTCGAGCACAGGCATGGCAGATATTCACCAGTCGAACAACCAGCCCCGGATCAGTATCACGGAAGCCCCCGAATACCGCGAGGGATATGCGAATAGCGTGCAGGTGCGCGCCAGCGTATGGGACTTCTTTCTCTCCTTTGGCACAGCGCACCAGGACTCTCCGGAGCAGGTCACCATCAAGGGCTTCCAGGGCATCTACCTCAGCCCGCAGCAGGCAAAGGCATTGTTCAATGTGCTGGGGCAGAACCTGGCGCAATATGAGCAGGCGTTTGGCTCCATCTCACTCGAGCCGCTGCCGACCTCCGGTCAGCGTCCGCTGAACTAGTTCGCGACGCCAGGCAACGCAAGGCCTCAGCCCTGGCGGAGGCAGCCATCGTTCCCTTCCTCCGAAGACAACGAGCAGAACCCGATGAACGGCCCGATCCACGGCCCGATCCACGGAAGGACCAGCACTTTCCGCTGTGGCTGGTCTTTCCGCTGATCTTTGTCTCCCTGTACCTTTCGCACCTGCCGCTGCTGCGCCTTCCCTACTACTGGGACGAGGCCGGATACTACATCCCTGCGGCGTACGACCTGTTCCGCACGGGCGCGCTGATTCCCTACAGCACACTGTCTAACGCGCATCCGCCCCTTCCCGCGATCTATCTCGCACTGTGGTGGAAGCTCTCTGGCTTTGCGCCGGTGACGACCCGAGTGGCGGAGCTGATCGTGGCTTCATCTGCGCTCCTCGCCGTCTATCGGCTGGCGCAGCGCATCACCGGCCAAACGGCGGTCGCGGCGGCGACCACCTTGCTCACCGCCCTCTACCCGGTCTGGTTTGCGCAAAGCACGCTGGCTCATGCTGACCTGATGGCGGCGGCGTTCACGCTGTGGGGCCTGGTCTGTTTTACAGAAACCCGCAGCGGCGCCTATCTCGAACACCGCCCTGGCGATCTTGTTCAAGACAGTAGCGATCCCCCGGCGCAGTTCGAGCGCGGTGCGGGTATCGTAACCTCCGCTGTGTTCTTTGCACTGGCCGCGCTGTCCAAGGAGACCGCCGTCTGCACGCCTATGGCGCTGGCCGCGTACGAGCTATCGCGCGCTCTGCGCGTCCGCGGAGAGCGCCTGTCCGCCCTGCGCAATGCTGCGGTGCTGCTCGCGTCTGTGCTGCCGCTCTGCGGGTGGTACGTCTACCACTGGCGGCGAACCGGCTTTGCCTTGGGCAACCCGGAGTTTCTTCGCTACAACGCGGAGGCGACGCTATCGCCCCTGCGCATCCTTCTGGCGTTGTTCCATCGTCTCCTGCACCTGACAGCACACGTGAACCTGTTTGTGCCGGTGTTTTGCGGTCTGGCGGCGCTGCTGCTGTTACCGCGACAACTGCCGGACGGCAGCACGCGCCCTTCGCTGCCGCGCGCCTTGGTGGCTCCACTGCTTTGGGTCGTGGTAGCCAACACGCTGCTCTTCTCCGTACTCGGCGGAGCGCTGCTGACACGATATCTGCTGCCGCTCTATCCATTGGTGCTGCTGTGCTGCGCCACATTCTGGCGGCGCGTTCCCGCGTGGGGCGGCCTGGTGGCGCTCTCGGCCTTTGCGTTTGTGCTGGGGCTGTTCTTCAATCCACCCTATCGCTTCGCTCCGGAGGACAATCTGAGCTACGCGGACGCCATCCAGTTGGACCGGCAGGCGATCCATCAGGCGGTGACGCGGTATCCCCATGAGACGGTGCTGACGGCGTGGCCGGTCTCCGATGAATTGACGAAGCCGGAGTTGGGCTACATGAAGTGGGCGATCCCGGTAGTGGCGATCGATAACTTTTCGTTGCCTGAGGTGCAGCGTGCCTCCGCAACCGGCGGCTACAGCGTGGGGATTGTCTTTTCCACCAAGTACGATCCCCCGCACGGACTGTTCAGCCTGGGCGTTCATAACGAGGCATTCGACCGGCAGTACTTCGGCTTCCACAACGACCTGTCGCCGGAGGCGATTGCCAGCATGCTGGGCGGCAAGGTGGTGTGGCGCGGAGAGCGCAAGGGACAGTGGGCCGCGGTTATCCACTTCGATCGGCCTCAGGAGGCGCACCTAAGCCGGCCGCCGGACCCAGGTTTGGACCGGCCGCGGCGCCCCCTGCTGCGTTAGCCGGGGCGCTTGGCAATGGCACTCTGGTTACGAAGAGGCGTGGGCGGCGCAGCACTATAATCACCGCAACGTGCGCCCCTCGTCTTCACTGCGCTGTCTGCTCCTGTTAGCCGGCTTTCTGCCTGCCTGCCTGCCGGTTGCGGCCCCACCGTCCGGGTTTGCACAGTCGGCCGCGGAGAGTGCCACCCTGCCCGCAAAGGTGCACCACCGACTGCTGCTGGTGCTGCCCTTCGACAACCGCACCGGCCAACCCAGCCTGGACTGGGTGAGCGAGGCGGTGTCGGAGACCTTCAACCAGCGGCTGGGCGCATCCGGCTTCGACATCATCGCGCGGGACGATCGGCAGTACGCGCTGGAGCACCTCGGTCTGCCGCTCAGCTTTCAGCCCTCGCGCGCGACCGCGATCCGGCTGGCGCAGACGCTCGACGCCGATGACGTCATCGTAGGCTCCTACACCATGCAGAACGGCAACCTGCACGTGGCTGCGCAGATGCTGGATGTAAATGCGCTACG
>JAOAPJ010000433.1 GCA_025462805.1 Acidobacteriaceae bacterium | reverse complement strand
GTGCAGTTGCCAACTGCCGCACCCAGAGCAGCAATGCCAGTGCTGCCACGGGTCAGGAGTCGCACACAGTTGTGCCCGGTGTCGGCGATGAACAGATCGCCGTTTGGCGCGAAGGCCACGCCCGAAGGCTGCAGTACACCGGTGAGATAGGAGCCGGTGACACTCGAGGCGTTCCGGCAGGTGTCGCTCCCGCCGGTGGGCTGTCCCACGGCCACGGTCATGTTGCCGGAGAGATCGACGCGCCGAATGCAGTTGTTGCCAGTGTCCGCAATGTAGACATTGCCGGAGCCATCCGCCGTGACGTAGGTTGGCGCACTCAGCGGGATAGTGTTGGCTTTTCCAGCGTTGGAAGTGGGATTGCTGGTGCCATCCCCGGCGAAGCGCGAGATGCTGGGCACCAGACGGACCGACTGCTGCGCCAGCCCGGCATGCACCGCAATCGCGGCAGCAACCATCACAACGGTACTGCGGACAATGGCATGCAGATGCGAGGTCCGAGCGGCACCTGGCCGCAGCATCTGCGCCCCTGTCCGGAGTCGCCAACGCAGTCGCAAAAAAGCATCACTGCCAAATCCGCCCTGCCAACCTGTCATCATCACTCCGCGCTTCTTCTGCCGGAGGAGTAGCGAGGAGCTCATGAGCGGCGCCCTCTGCACTCATCCGGGAGACGGCCCGCCCTGGGGCTGGCTGTCGGAATCCACCTCCCCACAATCGTCCTCAGCGACCGATTGCGCCCCGAAAAGATTCACGTCCCGAATTGGGGCAGAATCTTTCCTCAGGTGGGAAGTTGGCCCTATTCAAGCACACGAGGGGTTACGAAGGTATGCAACTATCGCGCCAGAAACGGGTACCGGATCAGAGTCGTAACTAACAGAAATTACAGATGAGTTAGTAGGTCAGGCTGGTGGCTGGGACCGAATCACGGTAGCCGGACCCCCCGCTTCCAAGGTGTATGCGGGTACCGCAGCCGGCACCACAACCGCCCGCCCGGGCAGGAGGTCGACCGGTTCGCAACCATGGGCGCTCAAGACCGGACTGCCCTCGATGGACACCAGTGCGTGAGGGACGCCGGCCGACGGCTCCGACTCGAAGCAACGACCGGCATCGAGCGAGAGGCGGTCAACCGTGAAGTACCGCTGCTCGATCAGCCGGGTGCGCGCGCCTTCGGCTCGGGGAGCGACCTTGCCGGCCGCGGTATGGAGGCGGGTGGCGGCCAGACCCCGGTCGATGTGCAGCTCGCGCGGGCGGCCGTAGTCATAGAGCCGGTAGGTGATGTCGGAGGTCTGCTGGGTCTCCAGCAGCACTACCCCGGGTCCGATGGCATGCACCGTGCCCGCGTCGACGAAGATCATGTCGCCGCGCGTGACCGGCACCTGCTCCACCAGCGATTCCACGGTGTGGTTGGCGATGGCTTCGCGCATGGCATCGATCGTGACACCGGGCTTGAGGCCCAACGCGACCGCGGCACCGGGCTCGGCATCGAGGACATACCAGCACTCCGTCTTGCCCCGCGGCTCGCCCGTCTGCTGGGCGAGGATGTCGTCCGGATGCACCTGGACCGACAGCTTCTCGTGCGGGAACAGGATCTTAAGCAGCAGGGGGTAATCGCCGACCTCATTGCGGTGAGGGCCGAGCAGCGGACCCGGATGCGCGGCGGCCACCTCTGCCAGCGTGCGGCCCTGCTCGGGGCCAGTTTCGACCAGGCACCGCGGCCCGGTGAGCCAGGCCTCCCCAACCGGCTCTGTGGGCCGGTAGTCGTACCAGGGCGAGAGATCACGGGTGCCCCAGGGGCGCGGACTGAAGAAGGGCGAGACGCGAAACGGGGCGAGAGCGGGGCCTTGCATCACTCTCACAGCATCGCCCGAGGCTAGCGTGCTCGGCAAGTCACGATGGAATGATGAAGCGCGGGCACGACTGGACGATCGCGCAGAGCCGATGAAGGCGCGGAGCGGCGGACGCGTTCTTTGTGCCGGACCAGACGCGCTGCAAGCATCCTCGGACGCTGGGTGGTATCGAATGAAGAGAGGAGACACGATGAAAAGACGGAAGCTGGGAACGCAGGGCCTGGAGGTGAGCGAGCTCGGGCTGGGCTGCATGGGGATGTCGGAGTTCTACGGCCCGGGCGATCAGTTCGAGTCACTGGCAACGATCGATCGCGCGCTCGAACTCGGCGTGACGTTCTTCGACACCTCGGATATCTATGGGCCGTTCACCAATGAGGAACTAGTCGGCCGCGCCCTGCTGCCGCATCGCAGCAAGGTCCAGATCGCGACCAAGTTCGGCATCGTGCGCAAGACGGAGGACCCGAAGTTCCGCGCGATGGATAGCAGCCCGGCCTACGTGCGCAGTGCCTGTGAGGCGAGCCTGCGCCGGTTGGGCGTGGAGACCATCGACCTCTACTACCAGCACCGCGTGGATCCAAAGACGCCGATCGAAGAGACGGTGGGCGCGATGGCGCGGCTGGTGGAAGAGGGGAAGGTGCGTTACCTGGGGCTCTCCGAAGCGGGCCCAGAGACCATACGCCGCGCGCACCGGACGCATCCGATCTCTGCCCTGCAGACCGAGTACTCTCTTTGGTCGCGCGATCCGGAGGAGGGGATCCTGCCCACGGTGCGCGAGCTGGGCATCGGATTCGTGGCGTACTCGCCCTTGGGCCGCGGCTTCCTCACCGGCCAGATCAAACGCTATCAAGACCTGGCGCCGGACGACTTCCGCCGCACCTCCCCACGATTCCAGGGCGAGAACTTCGACCGCAACCTGGAACTGGTGAGAAAGGTGCAGGAGATGGCGGCACGCAAGGGCGTGACGGCGTCACAACTGGCGCTCGCCTGGGTGCTGGCGCAGGGGGAGGATATCGTGCCTATCCCAGGCACAAAACGGCGCAATTATCTCGAGGAAAACGTCGGCGCGGTGAACGTGAAGCTCACCCAGGAGGACCTGGCGATGCTCGATGCGCTGGCCCCTCATGGCGCGGCGGCGGGCGGCCGCTATGATGAACGCGGCATGGCTGGCGTGGGGCGCTGAGCCGGAGA
>JAOAPJ010000430.1 GCA_025462805.1 Acidobacteriaceae bacterium | reverse complement strand
GATCGGCAAATTCGGCGGCAAGCGCATCAGGCTCGGGTGCATATACATAGGCGTCCCACCTCATCGAGGGATGACGCTTGGGGTTCGGGAGCGGCGACACATCTTTGTCGGATTTGACGAAGAGTTGCACTCCGTCGCGGCCGATGATCGCAAAAAAAGGATTCCGATCCGGCTCCTGGAATCTCGTCTCAAAGCCAAGCTTATCGCGGTAGAAGGTGATCGTTTGATCGACGTTGCTGACGATGAAGAATGGTGAAATCCCCTGCGTGTTCGGTCGTGTCATAAGCGTGGACGCTCTTTGCTGCGCTGCACTCCCTTCTGATGTGCCGACCACACCACATGAATTCGGGAATGTCACCATATTATGCAATGCGGTAGTGGGTCAGTTTGAAAATGTTGAGGGGCGAGAGACAATTTTGCTTAAGAAACTAAGCCTGCGTGGGCGGCTACGACTCGCCATCTATTGTGAGGAGAGAGGGTCCAAACCCGCGTGAAACGAAAGTCGCCATTCGCTGGCGTATCGTTATACGTGCCTGACAACTGTACCCGCACCGAGACGATCGCTACATCACCATGATGTCGAACCCGCTGCTCCGAAGGTCTCAGATCTTTAACCTTGAGCATTCCTGATCGATAGGCCACCAGATCATCTTCCTTACCTAATAAATGCCCTAGATGGTTTGTGAAGATCAGCTCAGGGGCTAATAGCTCGTCTAAGGCGGCTAAATCTGAAGTAAGCATCGCCGTTCTGAGCCGGTCTTCCGCGTCCAAAATCTGGGCTTCCACTGTTCCGTTCATGACGCCTCCTGGTCAAACTGACCCACTACCTGCAATGCTCATAGCCCCGATCGATCGGAACTGCACTGCCTCCGAGACCCAACTGTTACCAAACAGGCCAATGCGCTCATTCAGCCAAAATGAGGTACGCTTTTTGAGTTCCGGTCGGCTGGTCGGCAACTCGGAAGTTAGCATGTGGCGAAAAATCGGGCGCGTGGACAAATGACTGCGCAGACTAGTCCGGCTATACCGCGCCACCGCACCAAATCGGGAACAAACGTAACAACGCATCTGACAAACCTGTCCTATCCACCCCCCGCACTTCGCTACACTGAAATCAGTTGTCAAATAATTGCAACTGTGCCGAGCCGCTGACCGGGGCTCGCAAAAAGGGCCAGTTTGCTTGGGGCAGATAGAGTGATTCTTGCGAGTTCGTCGACCACACGAGGGATTGCGCTTCTTCTGATGGGTCTCGGTGTGGCCCTCATTTCATCCGTAACCGTCATCGCCGAATGCCAACTATGGTTCCGTCACCTCTTTATCGTCAGGCTTCCCTGGCAATCCAGTGGAGCGATACTGGCACTGCCGTTCCTGCTGTTCAGTGTTGGCTTGATCCTCCTGCAACGCGAGAGGCACAGAAGATGAGCGCCCGGCGAGACTCGGCTTTCGCCAATCGTAAAAAGCTGTTGATTTCCTCGTAACGACAGATCAAATAATCCCGCTAAGTGATTGAGCCGGGGATATTTACGGCTAAGTCCTTTGGGAGGACATATTTAGCCCTCGGGAGCGCCTGTAAGCTGCTGATTCGGCAGAGCTTAGGCCGGGGCCTCCGGCACCGGAGGGGGGAGGGGGGTCCCCCGTTGCACAACTCGATACACTAATGAGGCCATGATTCCCACCCTCGAATGGACCTCTGAAGGCGTCCGCTTCCTCGACCAGACGCGCCTCCCTCTCGAAGAGACGTACGTGCTGGCCAAGACCTATCAGGACGTCGCCGACGTCATCACCACCATGGTCGTGCGCGGCGCGCCGGCCATCGGGGTCAGCGCCGCCATGGGCGTCGCCCTCGGGGCCCGCCACTCCACCGCCACCACGCTGCCCGCCCTGCTCGCCGAGATTCGCGTCATCGGCAAGACCCTCGCCGCCACTCGCCCCACTGCGGTCAACCTCTTCTGGGCCATCGAGCGCATGCGCCGCCACGCCGCCGAGCTCGCCGCCGCCCCCGGCGCCACCGTCGCCACCGTCAAGCACGGCCTCATCGCCGAAGCGCAAAAGATGTATGACGAGGACATCGCGGCCTGCCGCGCCCTCGGCGCCTTCGGAGCAGAGCTCCTGCCGCAGAAGGCCGGCGTCCTCACCCACTGCAACGCCGGCGCCCTCGCCACCTGCGGCTACGGCACCGCCCTCGGCGTCATCCGCGCCGCGGTCGAGAGCGGCCGCAAGATTGAAGTCTTCGCCGACGAGACGCGCCCCTTCCTGCAAGGCGCCCGCCTCACCGCGTGGGAGCTGATGCACGACGGCATCCCCACCACCGTCATCTGCGACAACATGGCCGCCAGCCTCATGCACGCCGGCAAGCTCCAGGCCATCGTCGTCGGTGCGGATCGCATCGCCGCCAACGGCGATGTCGCCAACAAGATCGGCACCTACGGCGTCGCCGTCCTCGCCAAGGAGCACGGCATCCCCTTCTACGTCGCGGCCCCGTGGTCGACTATCGATCTCGCCACCCGCACCGGCGCCGACATCCCCATCGAGCAGCGCTCCGCCAACGAGGTCACCCACCACGCCGGCAAGCAGCTCACTCCGGATCACGTCGCCGTCTGGAATCCAGCCTTCGACGTCACACCCGCGAAATACGTCACAGCAATCATTACCGAGCGCGGCGTGCTGCGCGCCCCCTACGACGAGTCGCTCGCCCGCATGAGCCACGAGCTCGCCGTCCCCGCCTGACAGATCGTTGGGTTAAACCGCCATCACCTTGAGCGCCGGACTGATGTGCAGCGTAGCCTCGGTCGCCGCCTGCACCTCGGCCGGCGTCAGACCGGGCGCAATCTCCTCGAGCACCAGGCCGTCCTCCGTCACCCGGATCCAGCCCATCTCCGTCGCAATCGTGTCCACCACGGCTAGCCCGGTCAGCGGCAGCGTGCAGCGCTTCAGGATCTTCGGGAGCCCCTCGCGCGTGGTGTGCTCCATGGTCACGATCACACGCCGCGCGCTGGCCACCAGGTCCATCGCGCCGCCCATCCCCTTCACTACCTTGCCCGGGATCATCCAGTTCGCCAGGTTGCCCGCCTCATCCACCTCCATGGCACCCAGGATGGACAGGTCCACATGCCCGCCCCGAATCATGGCGAACGAATCCGCTGAGGAGAAGTACGAGGTGCCGGGAATCTCCGTCACCGTCTCCTTCCCGGCATTGATCAGGTCCGGATCCTCCGTGCCCACCAGTGGATACGGACCGACGCCCAGCATCCCATTCTCCGACTGCAGCACCACCTCCACCCCCGGCGGCACATGATTCGCAATCAGCGTAGGCATCCCAATCCCCAGGTTCACGTAGAAGCCGTCGCGCAGCTCCCGTGCGGCCCGCTTTACGATCCGTTCGCGCTTGTCCATCTCACTCATATGCCTTCACTGCCTCACGCGGGCAGCCCGGAAGACAGGCTCTCCAATTCGATACAGTAGTCATAGCTGCCCCTCGACGTTGCCCCGCTATGTTGCCCCGGTCCCTCGATATTCGTCAGCGCTCCCTGTTACGCGGCACAGTACTGGTACTCGGAAGCCTGCTCGCCGCCTTCCTGCTCGCCCACTGGCCCGATGACCCGCCCTCGCTGAAGCTGCTCACGCCAACGGTCATCGCCTTTGTCGGCACCTGGGACACACTGCGCTGCCTGCGCGCCCGCTGGAGCCTCTACCACGGCGCCGTCATGGTCCTCCTCTACATGGACATCATGGCCCTCTCGATGATCCTCTTCCTGTTGCTCTATCCCTGGGGCGACTGGATCAAGTAGTGGCTGGAGGAAGTAGCCGTCACGCGCTGCGCACCGTGCGCCGCTCAATGCGCTTCTCGTGCTCTCGCCCCTCGAAGATCCGCTTCACGTAGATGCCCGGCGTCACAACCGCATCCGGCTCCAGCGTGCCCGTCTCCACCAGTTCCTCCACCTCTGCGATCGTCACCTTCGCCGCCGTCGCCATCATCGGGTTGAAGTTGCGCGCTGTCTTGCGATATATCAGGTTGCCGGCATAGTCGCCCTTCCATGCCTTCACCAGCGCAAAGTCGGCACGCAGCCACCGCTCCATTACGTAGCGCTTGCCATCAAACTCGCGTATCTCCTTGCCTTCAGCTACGGGCGTGCCCAGGCCGGTCGGCGTGAAGAAGGCCGGAATGCCCGCACCACCCGCGCGAATGCGCTCGGCCAGCGTGCCCTGCGGCACCAGAGTCAGATCCAGCTCGCCGCGGATCACCTTCTGCTCCAGCAGCTTGTTCTCGCCCACATAACTGCCGACGTGCGACGCGATCATGCCCGCTTCGAGCATCAGCCCCATCCCGAAGCCATCCACCCCCATGTTGTTGCTGATGGTGTGCAAGCCCTTCACACCCTTGCGGACCAACGCGGTGATCAGCAGCTCCGGAATCCCGCAAAGACCGAAGCCTCCCAGCATGATGGTCGCGCCGTCGGGAATGTCGCGCACTGCTTCATCCGCGTTCGCCACCAGCTTACGCATGCTGCTCGTCTCCCTTATCCCTCGCGTGCTCGGGCCATGACAGATCATGCCGCCGCAGCCAGGCTCCCACCATCTGCCATCCTTCGGGCCACGGTCCAAAGCCGGCGTCCGTGTTGATGTGACTGCCGCCCCGCACAATCTCGAGATCAGCCTTCCACGTGTGGGCAAACTCCCGTGCACGTTCCAGGCTGCAGTACGGATCGTTATCGCTGACGATCACCAGGGCCGGCGCCCGCAGCGGTTCTCGCGGAATCGGGATGAAGGAGCGCAGCGCCTCCGGTGCCCCCTCG
>JAOAPJ010000423.1 GCA_025462805.1 Acidobacteriaceae bacterium | reverse complement strand
GTGGAAGCCTTCGGAACCACCGCGCTCACCACGCCGTCTTCGACAGCCATCGCAATCGCGATGTTGATGTCCGGGTTGAGGCGAACACCCTGGTCGATCCAGCTCGCATTGACCAGGGGATGACTGGTCAGGGTCCGCCCTACCGCTGCGATCAGCAGATCGGTATGGGTCAGCTTGACGCCATGCGACTGTTGCACCGCGGCACCCACCGCCGCGCGTGCCTGGTTCAGCGACGTCGCGTCCACATGGCGCTGCACAAAGAAGTGCGGGACCGTCGTCCAGCTCTGCGTTGTGCGCTCGGCCATCAGGCGGTGGATAGAACTGAGTACCGGCTGCTGTGCCGCTGGCGGCGCTGTTGCAGCCCCGCTTGCCTTGGCATCCACCAGAGTTTGTATGTCCGATGCCAGCACCTCTCCGCCGGCTCCCGATCCACGCACCGTGGCCAGATCGATGCCCGCCTCCTTGGCCATGCGCCGCGCCTTGGGAGAGATCTGTCCGCTACTCGCTGCGGCTGCCGGAGCAGCGATGGCCGATGCCTGCGCGACAGATGCAACCGTCGGTGCGACAACTTCCGGGACCTTCGCAGTCGCCGGAGCAGACTCGCCCGGCGCGACGATCCAGGCGATCACCTGGCCGACCGGAATGTCTGTGCCCACCTCACCGCTGATGCCGGCGAGCACACCATCTTCCGCGGCCTCCACTTCGAGCACCGCCTTATCGGTCTCTACCTCAAGCAGGGGCTCCCCTTTACGAACGCGCTCTCCTTCTTTCTTCAGCCAGGAGACGAGCTTCCCAGTCTCCTGGGCCATTTCGAGTGCGGGCATAACGACGCTGATGGCCATGATTTTTCCGAAGCGCTGCAGAGGGAGGTCCGCCCGGCTTAGCTTCTGATCCTTTCTGTCTGCGCGCTGGCGGTGAGCAGGTCTACGACGTCCTGACTGGGCGCGGACTCGATCTCGCGCGTGGTGGGCAGCGGTCCGCCCACGGTGTAGTAATGCGCACCCGCCACCAGCAGCTTTTCGGCAGGGAAGCGAGTGATCACTTCGTGGCCCTTTTCGGTCACGACGATCTCTTCCTCGATGCGGGCCGCGCTCCAGCCATCGGTCGAAGGCCAGAAGGTCTCGAGCGCGAACACCATGCCGGGCTTGATCTCCTGCGGATGATCGAGTGAGACCAAACGGCTGATCACCGGCTTCTCCCAGATCGCCAGGCCAATTCCATGACCGTACTGCAGGGCGAAGGCCGCCTCCTCGTTGGGAAAGCCGAAGTCCTGCGCCTTGGGCCAGACAGCAGCGACATCGCCGGTGGAACGCCCCGGCCGTATCAGTTCGATTGCAGCATCGAGATAATCGCGGCAGCGCTTGTACGCGTCCACCATCGCATGTGAGGACGAGCCGATCGCGAAGGTGCGGTAGTAGCAGGTGCGATATCCCATGTAAGAGTGCAGGATGTCGTAGTACACCGGGTCGCCCGGGCGCAGCATGCGATCTGAGAAGACGTGCGGATGCGGGTTGCATCGCTCCCCGGAGATAGCATTCACCGCCTCGACGTATTCTGAGCCGAGATCGTAGAGGATCTTGCTGACTAGCCCTACGGCTTCGTTCTCACGCATGCCCGGCTTCATCGCCATGTAGAGCTCGTGATACGCCGCATCGACCATGGCAGCCGAGGTGTTCAGCAGCGCAATCTCGTCCTGCGTCTTGATCACGCGCGCTTCCGACATCAGCTGCTGCCCATCGATGACCGTGATTCCTTCGCGCTGCAGCGCGAACAGGACCGGCAACTCGATGATGTCGATCCCCACCGGTTCTTTGTGCAAGCCACGCATCTCGAGCTCGATGCGGATCTTCTTCGCCACATCTTCAGCTCTGCCGTGCTCGGGAGACATGGTGCCGCGCAGCATGGAGATACCCGGCCGCGAGCGCTCACCCAGCCATGGACAGTGCAACTGATGATGACGCGCCGCGGAGCCGAAGTCCCACAGAATCGGCTCGTCGTTCTGCGGTAGCAGCGTGAACCGGTTAGCCTTGTCCTGCGCCCAGGTCCCAATGTGCGTGGCAGTCAGATAGCGCACATTGTTCATGTCGAAGCAGAGCAGGGCGCCCATCTCGGACTTCTTCAGCAGGGCCTTGGCGCGCTCGAGTCTCTCCACGCGAAGGCGCTCGAAGTCGATGCGCTTCTCCCAATCAACGGCCATTGTTCCATGTGTCGGCAGTCCCACTGTATCTCTCCTGTGCGTGTCTCTCAGGCCTTGCCGCAGAGCTTGCGCGCGGCTTCAAATACGGTCTTCTCAGTCGGTACCGTCAGATCTTCCAGCGGTGGGGAGAAGGGAATCGGAACGTGCATCGCTCCCATCCGAATCACCGGTCCATCCAGGTTAAAGAACGCGCCCTCAGAGATCACCGCCGCAAGCTCGGCCGTGACCCCGTAACGCCCGTACCCCTCATCGATCACAATCGCGCGTGAGGTCTTCTTGGCCGATTCGATCAGCGTCCTCTCGTCGAGAGGCCACAGCGTACGCGGATCTACTACCTCTGCGCTGATGCCGACAGCTTCCAGCATCTCTGCCGCGCCCAGCGCCACCTGCACCATGCTGCTGGTGCCGACCAGCGTGATGTCACTGCCCACGCGCTTGATGTCTGCCACGCCTAGCGGGATGGTGTATTCCTCCGTCGGCACAGGTCCCTTCAGCTTGTGGTGCATCATCTTGTCTTCGAAGAACACGACAGGGTTGTTGTCGCGGATCGCGGACTTCAGCAGCCCCTTCGCATCGTAAGGAGTGGAAGGAATAACGACCTTCAGGCCAGGCACGTGGCTCATCCACGCGTGCAGAGACTGCGAGTGCTGCGCGGCCGAGCGGCGCGTCGCGCCAAGCGTCGTACGCAGTACCATCGGCACGGCCCACTTACCGCCGGACATGTAGTGGATCTTGGCCGCCTGATTCACCATCTGGTCCATGACCAGGGTCAGGAAGTCGCCGAACATAATGTCGACCACCGGCCGCAGGCCAGTCATGGCTGCGCCCACGGCCAAGCCCGTGAAGCCTGCTTCCGAGATCGGCGTATCCCAAACTCGGCCAGTGCCAAACTCTTCCACCAGACCCGACAGCACTTTGAATGGGGTTCCCGCCTCGGCCACATCTTCGCCGAGAATGCACACGCGCGAGTCGTGACGCATCTCCTCCGCCAGTGCCTCGCGCACCGCCTGGGCATAGCTCAATTCCCGCGTCTTAGTCTCCAGCATAGACATGCATCTCTACCTCATCGGCTCCGGGATACGGAGCCGCGACAGCAAACTCTACAGCGGCCTTCATCTCGGCGCGCACCTCACTCTCAATCGCATGCAGAGCCGCTTCGTCCGCAAGCTTTTCGAGAATCAGCCAATCCCCGTGCAGCTTGATGGGATCGCGCGTCGCCTTCCACTCCTGCTCTTCCTGCTTGCTGCGGTAGTACTCCCGATTGATGTCGCCGACGTGATGCCCGGTGTAGCGATAGGTGTTGCACAGCAGGAACGATGGGCCGTCGCCTGCCCGGGCCGCTTCGATGAGCTGACTCGCTGCGGCGTTGACAGCACGCACATCCTGGCCGTCAACCGTGAGCTCTCTCAGTCCGAACGCGGTCGCCCGTGCGCAGATGTCGCCCGCGGTAGTTTCGCTGTAATGCGTGTACTCGTTATAGAGGTTGTTCTCGCACACGTAGATGACGGGAAGCTTCCACAGGCGCGCCAGATTCATCTCCTCGTAGAAGAGGCCTTGCCCCAGCGCTCCCTCTCCGAAGAAACACACGGCAACACGGCCGTTCTGAAGATACTTGGAAGAGAAGGCTGCTCCCGTCGCAATACCCATGCTGCCACCCACGATGGCATTCGCGCCCAGGTTTCCCGTGGCCGGGTCAGCGATATGCATTGAGCCGCCCTTGCCGCGGCAATAGCCCGCCTCCTTGCCCAGCAGTTCAGCAAACATCAGATCCGGCGTCGCTCCCTTCGCCAGGCAGTGCCCATGTCCGCGATGCGTGCTGGTGATGTAGTCAT
Source organism: Acidobacteriaceae bacterium (assembly GCA_025462805.1). The sequence goes on along the minus strand of JAOAPJ010000423.1, from coordinate 1,982 downwards.
CGCTGCGCAGCGCCTCGCAAATGCCTACGGCAATCGCCTCCTCGCCGACATAGAGGTGGGCAAGGCCGGGCATCAGGGCGCGGGTGTAAAGCTCATTGACCTGCTCTTCGAACGAACGGATCCGAACCATTTGACGGTAGACATGCAGCCAATGCTCTCGCGACGCCTGGGTGCCGGCTGCCGAAGCTGGAGAACTGGTGATCATTGGCCCACTCCGGTCTCGATCCCAGACAGCTTCGCCAGCACGTCAAAGATGACTGCGAAGTCGTACTTGGCCCAGTTCATAGCGCGGGCGGCAGTCAGGAACTCATTCGTGACTGCGGTCGTGGGCAAAGGAACGTCCAGCTTGCGCCCCAGCTCGAGCGCGAGCAGCATATCCTTCTGCATCATGTTCACGTCGAACCACGCCTCTTCCGGCTGCTCGAGCACGAAGGGACCGCGATACTTGATCATGGGCGAGGCGATCGCGCTGTTGATCAACACATCCACCGCAACCTCACGGGTGATGCCGCTCTTCTCCGCCAGCAGTACTCCTTCGGAGAAGGCCAGCATCTGCACCGCGAGGCTCAGGTTCGCCGCGATCTTCATCGAGAGCGCCAGCCCATTGCCGCCCACGTGCGTAACCTTCGGCCCCAGCTCCAGCAGAATCGGCTTGATGCGCTCGAAGGTCTCAGCCCGTCCGCCCACCATCACCGAAAGCTTGCCTTCCTGCAGCGTGATCACGCTCCCAGAGACAGGAGCATCCACCATGTCTGCCCCCTTGGCGCGAACCTTCTCTGCCATCTCCCGGCTGTAATCCGGGGTGAGGGTGCTGATATCCACGAAGATCTTGCCGGCGCTGATACCCGCGAGCAGGCCGTCAGGCCCCTCGGCCACCCCCTTCAGCGCGGCCGAATTCGTGACCATGGCAAATGTAATGTCTGCTGCCTCGGCTACCTCACGCGGGGTAGAGACGAGCTTCATGCCCTTCTGTACCAACCACTGTGCTTTGCTCTGCGTGCGGTTGTATCCGGTCACGGTGTGACCCTTATCCAGCAGCCTCGCCACCATCTGGCCGCCCATCACACCAAGACCGATAAAGCCGAGATTCGCCATTCAAGTTTGCCTTTCTCTCTCTAAGAAGAACGTCTTACCCGAGCACTGCCCGTTTTGCTCGCTGACTTCAGCGAGTCCTTCCGTACCTGCTGCAGGTGATCGCGCATCGCCTCTCTGGCGCGTGCTGCTTCGCCCCGCTCGATCGCATCGAGGATGACCCGGTGGTGCGATTGCCCGCGCTCCGGCCCTCCGTCCACGGCGAAGATGCCAAGACGCTGCTCCCGCAGCAGAACCACGATCGAGTCCAGCAACGAGAGAACCAGCGGATTGCCCGCCGCCTCCGCCAGCGCTAGATGGAAGTCGAGGTCCGCTTCGATGTAAGCGTCCGGCTGTCCCATGCTGCGTTCCATCGTTGCCACAGCCTCACGCATCATCGTCAACTGCTGTTCTTCAATCCGCGCCGCGGCAAGGGCGGTCAACTCTGGTTCAAGAATCTCGCGGAGCTCTGCCAGGTAAGCGTAGTTCTTGAGGTCCCCGTCCTTCAGGAACGAGTCGAACGAGTGCCGCATCGACGATGGTTTGTTAGCCGTGACAAACGTGCCCCGCCCTGAATAGGCCTCCACCAGACCCTTTTCGCTCAGAGTCTTCACCGCCTCGCGAACCGCGGTGCGGCTCACCCCAAACTGCTGCGCCAGTTCGCGCTCCGCCAACAACTGCTCGCCCGGCTTCAGCCTGCCCTCACGAATCGATCGTTCGATTTGCTCCACAATCTGCTCGTAGAGCCGTGACGCGCGCACCGCTTTGTACATAGGCATCTCGTCTTCCTTTTCGGCCGACAGGCCGACAATGGTCGGAACACTATACAAGATGCCACCGGCCGCGCCAGCCATGCAGAGCTGCTCGAGTGTCTCAGTTGCGACTGCTGTCATACAAAGAGCCAATCAGCC
>JAOAPJ010000395.1 GCA_025462805.1 Acidobacteriaceae bacterium | reverse complement strand
AGTAGGGCGCTCCCTCGGCGCGCGATGGATCCTCCCCTATAATCAGAAGTCACCATACCTGCAGTTCACTCAAGGAGCGCGCATGCCCATCCACCCCACGGCAAACATCTGGCACAACGGAAAACTCATTCCCTGGGAGAAGGCGCAGCTCCATGTCATGAGCCACGTGGTCCATTACGGCTCCTCCGTCTTCGAAGGCATCCGTTGCTATACCCAGCCGGGCGGCGCGGCGATTTTCCGCCTGCCCGAGCATATGCAGCGCATGCTCGACTCCGCGCGGATCTATCGCATGGAGATCCCCTACACGCTCGAGCAGCTCAACGCCGCCGTCGTCGAGCTCGTCGAAGCCAACGGCGTCGCTCCCTGCTATGTACGACCCGTCAGCTTGCGTGGCTACGGTGAGGTCGGTGTCAACCCGAAAGGCTGCCCCGTTGAGACCTACATCGTGAACTATCCGTGGGGCAAGTACGTGCCTGGGGACGACGGCGCTGACGTCTGCATCTCCTCCTGGAACCGCCTCGCCCCCAACACCATGCCGTCGCTCGCCAAGGCCGGCGGCAACTACCTGAACTCTCAGCTCATCCGCATGGAAGCCGACATGAACGGCTACAGCGAGGGCATCGCGCTCGACGTCAATGGCTATCTCTCTGAAGGCTCGGGAGAAAACCTCTTCATCGTGCGCAACTCCACCATCTACACCACACCGCTCGCCAACTCGGTGCTCAGCGGTATTACTCGCGACTCGGTCCTGACCATCGCTCGCCACCTCGGCATCCCTGTCGTCGAGCAGGCGCTGCCCCGCGAGCTGCTGTACATCGCCGATGAGGTCTTCTTCACCGGAACCGCCGCCGAGGTAACGCCCATCCGCTCCGTCGACCGCATTCTGGTGAAGGACGGAAAGACCGGCCCCATGACCCGTCAGCTCGCCGACGAGTTCTTCGGCATCGTCAATGGCACCCGCCCGGACCGCTACAACTGGCTCACGCCGGTCAGCGTGCGTGCCGCCGAACCTGTCGGCGCTTAACGTCACCCCGGCGGTCACAAATGGCAGAAGGGCAGCCTCTCCGGCTGCCCTTCTGCTTGCTGCGTAACCCTACTGCACTGGATCTCCCATCGGCGTGCGGTACTCCACCGGCCCCAGATTGAGTTCCTTCAATCCCGCTTCGATCTTCTGCCGATCACCCACTGCAATCACCACCATCTGCTGCGGACGGATGTGATCCGCCGCCGCCTGGGTTACCTGCTGCGGCGTCACTGCCTCGAACTGTGCCGGTAGCGTCGCGTAGTAGTTGTCTGGCAGCTTGTAGATGAAGAGCTGTCCCATGCGAGTGGACGTGCCCCGCGCTGTCTCGAACTGTCCGGGCACAGAACGGATCTCTGCCTCCCGCGCCAGCTTCAACTCCTCCGCGGTTGGCGGATCTTTGGTGATGCGTTCCAGTTCGGAGAACAGCTCCTTGGCCGCCGCCCCCGTGACATCCGTCCGCACACTCGCACCAGCGAAGAAGGGGCCGCCGAAGCGATAGAAGTTGAACGTCGAGAACGCGCCATAGGTATAGCCGTGCTGCTCGCGCAGATTCATGTTGATGCGCGAGGAGAACAGGCCGCCCAGCACATCGTTCATGATCAGCAGGCTGGGATACTCCGGCGTGGAGCGCGGCGCTCCCCGCCCAAAAGCCACCAGCACCGTCTGCGGCGAGCCCGGCTTGTCGACTATCACCACCTTGCGCTCCGGCGTCTTCGCTTCCGGCACCGTGTTGGGCGCGCCAGGGGTCCCTCCCTTCCATGGTCCGAAGTACTTGTCCGCCTGCGCACGAGCCTCCTGCTCGCCGATGTCCCCTGTCAACACCAGCGCGGATGTCTGCGGGCCATAATGCGCGCTCCAGAAGCCACTCAGCTCCTCCCGCTGGATACTCTTGACCGAGGCCGCGGTCCCGATCGCGGGATAACCGTACGGGCTGTCGCCATACAGAACTTTGGCACCCACGCGCAGCACGGATTGCACCGGCTGATCGCCTTCCTGCAAGATTTCAGTCAGCTGCTGTTTGCGCACACGATCTACCTCCTGTCGCTCGAACGTAGGGTGCTCGACGACATCAGAAAGCATCTCGAGCGAGGCATCCGTCGTATTGCTGAGGCTGTCGATCGATGTGTTCGCGTTATCGACGGTCGCTCGCGAGCGAAGCTGTGCACCAAGATGGTCCGCAGCATCGGCAATCTCTGTCGCGGAACGGTCGCGCGTACCCTCTGTGAGCATGCGTGCGGTGAAGGCCGAAAGGCCGGGCTTTGCTGTCGGGTCCGCGTCAGCACCTGCAAGCGTCACCACACTCGCATTCAGCACTGGCAGCGAGTGGTCCTCCACCAGATAGACATGCAGACCATTGCTGAGCGTGAAGACCTTTGGCACCGCGAGGTGAACAGCAGCTAGAGGCCCCGGCGCCGGCACGATCTTGCGCCAGCCTTGGGCCGCCTCGAACGTCGCCGGGTAGGGATTCTCCACCTTCACATTCGCGTCGGTGTCCACGGGGCTGCGCGGCACATCTTCCGTGACTTTGTTACCGGCAAGGGTAGTCACGACCACGCTCTTCGCGTCCACCAGATCGCTCTGCGCCAGCTTGCGAATGGAGGCTACGGTTACATGCTGGAAGCGCGCAACATCCCTGGGGAGATAGCCCGGATCGCCGGTGTAGTAGTTGTAGTAGTCCATGCGGTCGGCCACACCGCCGAAGCCGCCCAGCCGCTGCAGGCCGCTGAGTAACTGAGTCAGGTGCGTGTTGCGCGCTCCCTCCAGCTCCGAGGCTATCGGCCCCTGCTCGCGGATCGCACGCAATTCGATATCGATGGCAGTCTTCAGGTCCTGCGACGAAAC